>BDTY01000057.1 GCA_002897955.1 archaeon BMS3Bbin15 | reverse complement strand
CAAAAGGAACAGTAGCAAGAGCTGCTCCTCCAATAATACCTTTCAATACTTTTCTTCTGCTTTTATTTACATCACCCATATCATCACTTCCATGCCGCAAATATAGCTAAAGCAGCAGATACCACAAGAACCACAGCCGAATACAGATTGTAGTGAGCAAAATGCGGAGACGGTGGAGGGTGCAGAGGCGCTGGCATCGGCTTTATAGGTTTAAAATGCGGATTGTGGGGATTGTGACAGTTTATACACTGTAGAGCAGGCTTACCCTGTCCAACTTTCCATGAACCAGCCCAGCGCCCATGAAGATGATTTATCCAGTCATTATAAACTGGCCCGTGACACTGCGCACATAATGGAGTTGGGTCACTGAGAGGTAGTGTTGTACCATTTATCAACCTCAGCTTATTTCTGTTAACAGAATCATGGCACGCAAGACACCAGAACTTTCCGCCACCATGATTAAATACAAAGTGATGATTTGGACTATATGGTGCTCCTGCCAGAGAATGTGGAATAGGGTTGGGCTTAATGTTTACATGGCAGACATTACATGTTCCACCAGGTAGCCCCTTAGCTAACTTTACCTCACCATAACCCGCTAAAGTTCCATTTTCTTTGAAGTACTGTCCAGCAGGTCCCAGTTGGGAAGTAATGTTGTTGGGATGGCACACAATGCAAGGCTGCCCTGTCTTCTTAGCATACTCTGGTGTGGCATATACCGTACCAAGGAGAAGAACAAAAATTAAAATCAAAACCAACACAGTTCCCATATTAGATACTTTCCAGTTCATAATTTCGACTCCTCTATTAAATCTTATTTAAATTGTGACATATATTATTCTTACGAAATCAACCCTATTTACATAAAACAAGTATTTAAAGTTTTGCTATTTGTGACAGCGACACTAATACATCAGCCCGGTTAGAACTCAAAATAGCATAAAAGGAGTGATAATATACCTGAATCATTGTCTTATGAGATATTTCTGAATAAAAGGGCATATAAAAAGATATACTATAAAAAGCTCAAGATAAATTAATCTTAAACTTTTCCAATAATTCTCAAGGATGCGATTGCATAATAACTATCCTCGAGAGTTGATATCCCACCATACAAGCTTCTTCTGAATCCACCATCTTTATTTTGAAGCTTTAATATAAAATTTGAAGTCTTTTCATTTTTTATTTTCTGACCGGCAATATCGAAAGAAGAGAGCGCATAAAATGTATCCTCCAGATATGGAGGAAAAGAATCTGGCGTTTTAGAATATCCTCCTTTTGGGGCCTCATACTTCTTTATAGAATGCAGAACTTCATTCATGTCGTTCCTATCCTTCATAACAGAAATGATATAATAAGTATCCTTGAGATTTTCTGCAATCTGTTGACCATTTATCAACCTCTCTACTGAACTGTAAATATCATCTTTAATAGAAAAATCAAGGATTCTAAGTGATTCCGATATGGAAAATATTTCTTCAAGAAGACTGGGCAGTTCAAATGAATAAGTGGATGTAACACCCATTTCATAACTAACCTTAGACACCTTTCTTTTCATCACTCCATTTAACTTTTTTATTAAATGTTCTTTCAGCGTATCTCTATTTTTTAGATTGAATTCGAGGATTTCATTAGATTTTAAAAGATAATATATCGAAATAGAACTCCTGGCATTTCTAATTTTCTCTTCAATATAATTTATCACTCTATTCTCTTTAGGGATATCCAGACCGAGATTTTGCAGGATGTAAATCGCATAGAAAGTCTCAGGCGTAGAAGCTGGTAAAGGATTGCAAAAAGCAAAACCCCCATCTTCTGTCTGATGCGATAGAACAAACTCTTCTACTTCTGCTTTTTTCATTGAAATCATGTTGCCTGACCTCCGAACAACTGCCACGCAGATAGCTGGCATTGTTGGCTCATAATCACATTACGCGCTAGGCAAAATAATATCATGGTAATACATATATTATAATAATTCTGTATTGTACTTGTTAAACAAAAGTTGGAATATTGTGCTTTTTATTCAAATTATACATAGGATTCTTGATAAATATTACTGTAAAAGTCAGATAAGCAGCTTTAAATCCGGTTGTATATATAAAAAAACTCAAAAAGTTTATATAGCTTTAAATATGAATATAGCATTAGTCCCTTAAAGGATTCTCTTCAAAAAGAGAAACAGAAGATTTGTCAGGTGGTCTTTCATGAGGCGGAGTAATGGATCAGTTAAGAATAAGGGTGGAAAACTTTTTATATTTTCAAATTTTCATTTGGGTTCTCATGGGCTTTATCTTTATGATACAAAAGAAAAGCGGCGATACTCTTTTTACAATTCCTTCTTTCAATCAGGTATGGATAACAAAATGCTATGTATATATGCCTTCTCAAGAAAGAAAAATAAATTCGAATTCGGAGATTTTAGTGGAAAGGAAGAATTCAAAGAAATCCAGATTATCAGAGGGAATATAAAAATGCTGAAACCCGGGGACTTAAATACATTATACTCTGAAATAGAAAAATATAGTAATTATAGTAAAAAGAATCACTACAACGGCATATACCTTATTATTGACTTTGAAAGGCTTCGAAAAGAGATTATAAAAGATATTATAAATCTCGAGGAAAAACTTCATTCTTCAAGTTCAGATATTGCATTGACATTGGTATGCTCCTATAATATGGACTATATTGAACAGAATTTTATTGACACAATTACAAAGCTCCATCATAAAGTTATAATCAGCACACATGGATGTGAACATTCAATATTCTTCTTTAACACACCAGAACATGATATTTTCCCCTCTGAAAATATCAAGATAATTTCTTCAGAGGTGATGGAACAGAGTATAAAAAAAGCTCTCCCTATAATTATACTTTCAATGTTGAAACTCAAGCCCATGTCTGGCTTTGATGTGATAAAAAGTCTTGTACAAAACTTCAATATTTTTCTCAGTCAGGGAACAGTTTATCCAATTCTTTATTCAATGAAAGAAGGTGGACATTTAAGGGTAATAATCAAATCTGACAATAAAACAAAGCTTTACGTACCTACTGAAAAAAGCGATGACTATATTGAAAAAAAAATAAAAGAATATTTGAATGCTCAGAAAAAAATAATTGGATTTATATCCAGAAGCCTGGAAGAAAATATCTAATATTCGTATAACATGATTTAATCAAGTTCCAAATTATGTTTCGATATTAGAAAAGTTAAACTTATAAGTTATGTTAATTATATTACTAAATAGGTATGAAATATGTCAGCAAAAATACTAGTGGTGGATGATGAGGTTGATATTGCCCATCTGGTAAAAAAAATGCTTGAACCGCATGGACTTGAAGTAATAACTGCCAGTAATGGGAAAGATGCATTAAACATCCTTAAAAGATTGAAACCTGATTTTATTTTTCTTGATCTTTTTATGCCTGAGATGTCAGGATGGGAAGTATTGGTTCAAATAAAAAAGATGTACAAAGATATTCCTGTGTCAATTTTCACAGTTCATCCCCTCAATGAATCCCTGCAGAGGAAAGATTTTGGAAGTATTATAGATTATATAGTAAAGCCCTTCTCAAAGAAAGACCTTATAGAAACCCTCAAACAGGTGCCTGGAATAATTGATTAGGAATTTTCATACTTATTTTGTTAATAACATATTATATCTTTGTTGATATAAGAGAGGTAACAACCTTTTCTGAAATAAACATCACAATTGCAGAGGTCCATACAAGAAAAACGAAATGTATAAGAGTATTTAAATAATGCCCACCGTCTATCACCCTGATAAGTACTGCAGACAATAAACTGTGAATTATAAAAATTAAAAAGATTATAAATGAAACAATCTGAAGATTGGAAGGAGATGTCGTATAAAGTATTCCACTCAGAGCACCTGCATTAACATTAAGCCCCAGATACAGACTGTTTATCACCTGTGCTATTGTAAATGATATTGCCATGGAGAAAACCACACCAGCTGTAATTCCATAAACAATCCCGATAAAACTCGAAGTAACCTGAAATTTCTGCTTTCTGAGAGTAAGTATTCTGTTGAAATTGGAAGATATAATATCTGACACATCACCAGCTTCACCGCCCAGAGAAATACTCTCAACAAAAAGTTTTGAAAAAATATCTATAAGATAGCTGCCAGTTTCAGCACTGAAAAAGTTCCAGCTTTTCACACCATTAATTCTAAGAGAGAGTCTTCTATATAAATTCTTTATATCTCCAGTTAAAGGTCCAAAGTCATGGGTTGTCAGATAGTAAAGAGGTTCCAGGATAAGCCCTCCTCTTGCACTGGCAGAACTACCAAGAGTGCGAAGGAAGCTGGAAAAATTATCATCCTTTCTTTTAACCACATTTTCCTCTCTCCTTGAAATAAATCCAGAATATAAAAGAGGAGATATGGCAAAAGAGATTAAAAATTGAAATGGTATTTTCCTTGTAAATTCTGTATTTTGTGTTATGTGAATAATTAGAGCCACAAAAACACAGCCTGCAATAGAGATTATAAAGGAAAATAGGAGCTTTCTATCTGTTCTTGTCACTATATCACGGGAATGCCATATAGGGTCATAGGGAGTCACAGACTTCACAAAGTAAATTAAAGCTATTTCCACCACCATAAAAAATATAGAGATATAAATGATCATTCTTACTAAATTTCCACCCATCAGCATAGGTATAATTATCACAAAAGCCATGAGGAATACCAGAGAAAGCAGAATAGCACTGTATATCTCCTTAAAAAGGTCTATTTCATAAAGTGCCCCTTTGTAGTAGGTTGAATAGCCATTCATTACAGTCTCCTGTTCTTTATAAAGAAATTTATCCATATCTTCTCCGCTATCCTGAGAATGTGCGAATCTATCAAGAAAATCTGAAAAAGTCCTGCTGGATGTCCTTTTAGATAGAAATCTGGCTGATTTGGAAATACTCTGATTCCATCTATCCACAAGAACATAAAGTTTATAAATTTCGGTTGCCAGATATCCAAGCTCTTTTTTCTCGGAAATCATCTTGAGGATAGACTTTCTATTCACGTCTGACTTTGACAGAACACCGAAAGCTGTTATAAAAAAATGAGCCTTTGAATCTATTTCATTCTTTCTTCTGTCAGTTTTCAAAGTGGGATAAGCAACAGAATAGATAATTCCTATAATAGGAATAAAAAAGGCCACGAATTTAAAAGAACTTGAATTTCTATCCAGAAGAAAATATATTACAACAGCTACTAGAGTTGAGAGTATAAGAGAAGGAAACACTATTTTTGTGAAATACTTCCTGGGGCTCATATTTATTTCATGTCTTATATTCATAAATTTCCCTCATATTCTGAACGGTATACCATCAATCCCCTTGATATAGAAGGCTTTAATTGTCTTCACCACATCGCTGTAATCAGTAAGACCCTCCCTTATAATCCCCTCAATGATTCTTGCTCTCATGAACAACTCATCATATATCTCTCTTGGGTCTTCATAACCTGCTGTTCTGGCTATTTTATCTTCGAGCACATAACTATTATTTAATCCTCTGAATACATGAGTATCATTTACAGAATCCCATTCAAAGATTCTTCTTGTTGCTACTCCCTTAAGTTCCTCATAATATCCCTCTATTTCCTCCAGTGATGTAACTCTCCTCAAAAATTTACCCTTTCTGTAGACAGCCTGCTGGATAAGAACAACATTAAGATTATCAATAAAGGTTATTGGTACATCTATCGGACTCCCTGTAAATCTCTGTATCATCTTTTTAACTGAGGAAGCATGAAAAGTTGAAATTACTGGATGACCTGTTTGCATTGCCTGAAAAGCTATTGCACCTTCTTCACCTCTAATTTCTCCCACAATTATATAGTTTGGTCTTGATCTCAGGGAAGCTTTGAGCAAATCAAAAAGAGTTACTCTGCCTTCAACAGGTCCTTTATCTCTCGTAACCAACTGCTGCCAGATTTTATGAGGTGCTATAACTTCAGCAGTATCCTCTGCACTGTAAATCTTTGCATCAGGTTTAATAAATGTGAGCATAGCATTAAGAGTAGTAGTTTTTCCGCTTGCTGTTTCTCCACATACGAATACACTCATTCCATATTCAAGACATAGCCAGAGGTAGGCTGCCTCTGTTGAAGACAGAGTGTTCCAGCTGACAAGCTGAGCTATACTCAGGGGGACAGAAGTAAACTTCCTTATGGTGAAGCTCGAACCCTTTCTACTAACATCAGTACTATATATTATATTGATTCTAGAACCGTCAGGAAGACTACCATCAATAATTGGAGATGCCTCACTAACAGGCCTCCCTATTCTCTCCCCCATGCCTTTTAGGTACTCAGTAAGTTTAATATCATCACCAAAGTCTATATTGGTATAAGCAGTCCCGAAAATTTTGTGTACAAGATTGGTATTTTTTGGCCCAATTACAAAAATATCCTCAATATATGGGTCTCTTATGAGTGGCTCTATCTGCCCTGTTCCAATTATATCTCTCTCAACCAAATATAAAAACTTTTTATACTCCTTACTACTCAAACCTACTTTAGACTGAAAGAAAGATTTTTTCCCACCAACACTTACAGACATATCATAGAGTTTCTTTAAATTTTCAGAGAAATTGTCATTCCCAAAAGCCTCCTCTGTATAAGGAGCTATTTCCAGGATTTTATCCAGTACTCTGTTATACTTCTTCTCTTCTTCAAAAGTATCAATCCTCGGCTCAATTGCATTGTATGAAACTCCTTCCTTTGTATTTACAATATGGATAAAGATAGGGTCACCTACAGGATATATAAAGTCAATTTTGGGAGAATCGCCCATATCCCGGGATAAAGTTGATACAAATTCAGGTATTCTACTTCTTCTCTTCTTATAAGTCTGAATATAGTTTCTCAGATGTGGATTGGCCTTTATTGCATCATTCAGTTCTGTCATAGTTATTACCTCAGGAAATGGAGGTAATTTCCACAACCAGACCGATTTTCGGTTCAACTCTGAAAACGGTTATCTTTTGAAAATTCGACCTTGCAAAATTATACTTTATAACATTCAGAATATTCTTAATATCACCTCCAAAAGGTTTGAGTTCCAGATCAAGAATTACAGTTGCAGACAGCTTTATCTCCTTAAGAATCTCATCAGGTATCTCCCCCGGATTAATTGTAAAGATTACCACCTTTTCCACACTTGCAATTCTTTTGAAAAAAGATATTAAATCCACAATATTTTCCTGATTGACATCATTGAATATAATAGTGCTGAGACTATCTACTACAATGATGTCTTTTTCATAGAAGGGTCTTGCATTTATAAGTTTATCTATAAAATCCACTCTTTTTAGATTATCTGAAATCAGTGGATATACCGGGATATAAAGGAGTGTACCTGAAATAAGCTCTCTGTTTATATTGTATTCTATCGATGCCATCTGATTTATAAATTCAAGTGTTGTCATCTGAGTAGAGATATAGGTGGCACTGTAATTGTTCTGGAGCAAACCATAGACAATCCTCTGGCATATAACTGATTTCCCGGAACCATAGGAGCCTTCAATAAGCACTATACTTCCAGCCGGAAATCCGCCTCCAATTTTTTTATGAAACTCATCTCTTGCAAGTTGGATATCAAAGAACCGCATAATTCACACCTGGAATATCATTTGTCTGTTAATTCCATTGTAAACAACTACCTTGAGAGTATGATAACCAGAACTCAAAGTAGAATTTACAAGAATCTCGCCGACTTCAGACCTCTTCAAACTCACTCCATCAGCCGAAGAAAAACTCAAATTAGATGGACCTATAAGAATTCCATCTATTATTACACTTACCGTATCATAATTGAAGTAAAAATTATTGTAACCTGTATTTTTAATATAAAATACATAATATCCGGCAGATACCGGTATGTTATCCGGGTCATTAATTATAGCAAAATCAGTATCAAACCCGTTTTTAATTATATTTCCTTTATCTTGAATTCCAGATGCCAGATGAACTGAAGTTATCCCGAGAACACCAGAAATACTCAGGGCTACAAGCACGCTACCTACAAAAAATATAATTTCAGTGGCTGAAGTTCCGAAACCCATTTATGTCACCTTATATGTTGAGTAGGTTGAACTGCCAAATTGTGTAATTATCCTGACCACGCCTGTTCCTGTCCCTGAAACATTATAGAAATCAACTGTCAGATTGTTTTGAGGTAAAAGGTATGGTTTATCAACAGAATCAGGGGTCATCAGTGTCCCATTTACAACGAAACTCATTTTTTTTGTTGTCATCTCCGCATCTCCATTATCAAGAATCTTTATTTCAAGGTCATAGATTGTGGCTCCCTGCTTACTGGCATTTATATAGACGACCTCCAGATTGGAGTAGAGCTTATTATAGTCTCTGAAAATCTTGGAGTTCTGAGCATTAGCAACCGAATTAATAGCATAGTCTGTAGAAGTGTATATATAGGTTATAGACATGAAAGCTGATAGCATAAAAATTACAAATACAGCGCTCAAACTATACCCCATATATTTCCTCCGCACCAGACCTTATCTTCTTTAGCTCTCTGTCCAGGAGAATCAGAAGGTCCTTCGATATTTTCTTACCTCTCAGTCTCTCTATAAACATGAGAGATAGCATGTGGTCCCTTGCAGTCAGTTTCTCTTCAGGCTTCCAGTCCATGTCCTCATGAAATGGCCTTGTACCTTTGGCATATTTTATAAGTTTTGTCAGCACACTTTCAGATATCCAGCCCAGGTCAGAGTAAAATTCCAGAACATCAGCAAAATTGGTTATTCCAACCGTTTCAATAAGAAACTCTACCCATTTCATAGATATCATTATCGAAAGAACATCTTCCGGGATACTCTTAAGTCTCACTCCTTTATCATCCCCAGTCTGAGCTGCAAAGAGAAAACTTTCAGGTGGGAGACTCTTCAGTTCTTCCAGGTTTTCCGGCACTTTACTCTTCTCAGCACTTCTGTAATTCTCTTCTCTTTTTTTCTTTGATTCCTTCTTTTTATATTTTAATTCTTTAATCTCAGAAGATAGCAAATCAAGCTTATTATTCAGCTCTCTAACATATTCAGAGAAGGCTTCACCGCCACCTCTACCTCTGGCTTCACCTCTGCCTCCACCACGGCTTGCAAAATATGTTGAGACAACTCTATTCATTATTCTCTCAAGTTTCTTTTTTGTGAGTTCTTTCCCTGTAAGATTCTGCATGAGGTCGCTGATAACAAAGGATGGAACTCTTCCCTTTAGATTACCCAGTTTTGTCTCAAGCTCTTCTCTGCTAACTGGCCTATCTTCGCCCTTCTCAGAAGTGTCCTCTTCTTTCTCTTCCATATCATCAACCCTTATAATCTCTCTAATCCCTTCTTTCACTCTCATGCCCTCCAAGGACATCCTCAACATAGGACTCTAAATCCATATTAAAATTAAATAAAAGCCTGAGGTCCCTGGTTAAATTCTCAACAGTTCCCCTGAGTTCCGACAATTCAGTTTTTATATCCACAACTTCTCCCATCAGTTGATTAAGATTTCCTGTTAATTCCTTCACATCAGAAAACTCACTTTCTATTAAAGAGATTTTGCTTGAGAGCCCACTGACAACTTTTTCTGTGTTATATCTACCCCCATAGCTGGTTACAACTTTATCCATAATTCTGGCAAATTGAAGTTTTGTTATGTCTCTTCCAGCAAGAGCATTTTCCAGCTCTCTCAGAATAAAGCTGGGAACGCCACCTTTAAATTCAGCTAGAAATTCCTGAATCTCTTCATCCCTGAGATAATCATCTTCATTGTACTCTATATCTTCCTTATTTTCAAAATCTCCCAAACCACTTTCAGATTCTTCCTCCACTTCAGACTTATTACCAAATATAGTCAGCATTTTTCATTCCTCCTGCAACACATCGAAAACTATTGAGTGCACATCAAGTTCCTTGAGGGTAAGAATTTTGAGGTCAACCAGAATATCATCAAGAATAGTCTTTATATCATTTATCTCATCATTCAACCTTTCCAGTTTCTCCATGCTGGCTGCTGTCACCTTTGATTCTCCTATAAAAGGATTTATCTGTGTTGACACAACTTCATAAAGCATCATTATGTCTTTCAGACTCTCATCCATTCTGCCGATGTCATTCTTAAGTTCACTTACTTCTTTCCTGATATCGTTTATAGATACTTTTACTCTTGCCACGTCGTCATCCAGAGTGCCAAGCCTCTCCATAACTGTATCATTGAATTCTTCATCTGCCTCTTCTTCAGCCTCTTCTGGTTCATCAAGTATAAGCTCCTCTTCATCTTCCTTCGGTGGTTCCTCTGCTCTTCTTAGTTTTTTTACGATTTTCTTCATTAAGTCCATAGAAGGCCTCCAAAAAATAAAAGAAAAACCAGAGGAGGTTTGACCTCCTTACTGAAGCTGGACAATATTTGTTGTATAGCTTGGCGGTGTTGTGAACTGAATAATTGCTGGTGCACCAAATTCTGGTTTAACATTACCTGAAACACCAATTCTCTGTGCAATTCCACCGAAAGCGCCAGTAGCATTTATTGTAAGTATAACCTCGTCTCCTGTATCCAGTGTAGGATGAGTAGCTGTTAAAGAACCGTCTGCATCCTGGAGTACTATTATACCAAAGCTTGTTGCATTCACTGTTGTGTTTCCATTGGTCCAGGCAGTTAAACTGGTATTAAAAATATTGCTATATCCTGTATCCGCTTCATCAACAAATAGATTCGGATTGTATTTCATCTGGGTCTGAACTGTTCCATTGCTCAGTGTTAGCACAGCAGTGCTCAGGTCAACACTTGAACTTCCCGAATTTGGTTCAAGGTATAGAGCCATACTGTCAATTTCTCCTCCTGGAACAACATTTACATGCCCTACCAGTTGTGAAACTGATAAACCAGTAGCTACCTGCTCTGTTGCACTTCTTCCTGTAGCAGCCGCTTTCTGCTGCAGGAAACCTGAAGTCTGTATTAATACACCGGCGGCAACGGCGGCAACGAGAACCATGGCAATGAAGATAATCAGTGTGCCTATCCCCATAGCTGCCCGCCTATCTTTCCTAAAGGTGTCTTGTGGCTTCATTTTTTCACCTCCAATTTACAGGTAAACTTATTGATAATAGAGTATTTATCTGTTTTTTATACCTACATTTGCAGGTATTTATGTAGGTAACAAAAAAATAGATTTTATACATGCGAATAAGATAAAGTGATGAAGATTATAATCATATTTGTTTTACTCTTATTATTACTCACCACATTCCCTGCAGTACATTCCATGGAAAACGGTTATGTAAAAGTCTGGGATAAGAGATTGGACAATCATGTTTCTGCTATTCAGGCTATTACATACAACACAGACGGGAAGAGGAATGATATAGCTGTAGCATGCTATGACGGAAAAGTCTACTTTTACAATCAGGCTGGAAAACTCGAAGGAAGTGTGTCAGGCAAAAGTTCTTTTACAGCTCTAGCTGTTTATACAAATCCCGTAGAAAAAGGGACAACTCCACTTGCTGCAGGCAGTCTGGATAATCTTGTTTACAGTTTATGGAGACCCTATGGCGATATTTATATATATAGCAATCCTTCCGACCCAAAGACACCCCACAATGTAAACTGGTATTTCAATGCTGGAGATAACATATATTATATAACTGCAGTTGACCTCAATGAAGATGGAATGAAAGATAGCCTTGCAATAGGTACAGGAAGCTATTATTCTATATCTCCAGGAAAGCTTATACTTATCAACTATACCGGAAGGGAACTGTGGGAAAAATCTTATAACAGAGAAGTGGACTATATTACAAGTTTTGACCCTGACGGTGATACTTTCTCAAGCCATATAGCTTTAGCATATGACAATACTGTGGTAGTGCTTGATAAAAGTGGAAAGCAGATTTGGGCAAGAACTTTTAAAAATAGAGTTACATCTATAATTCCCGCAGATTTTTATGGTAAGGATGAAATTACAGATATTCTTGTATCAGAAGGTAAAACAGTTCATGCAATAAATTCAAGAAATACAGAACTCTGGGAAAAGAAGTTTAATCACACTATTACTTCTCTCGGCAGTGTACATAAAGATGGAGATAGAGGTAGAATAATTTACTATTACATTGTTGCATCAGGAGATTACATAACCGCTCTTAAGAACTCTCCTTCAGCACCTGAAGTTCTATGGAGATATTATGCAGGAAAACCTGTTGGAAAAATAATAACATTCGACCTTAACTCCAGAGGGATGGCTGAAGATATAGCAGCCTTCATAAATAACACCATTACCGTTTATCGAAAGACATTCATAAGACTACCCCTCATTAAAATAATTCCCGGAAAAAATGTCATAAATAATACTGAAAAGTTAATAATAGAAAATATAGGAGATGGTAATGCCTTTAATGCAAAAATTGAATTTAAAATAATGAGAAACAATAACACCTATCCAGCCCACGGATTTGAATTTGATGAGATGAAGAGATACAGCGAATATAAAGTCAATTTTACACTGGACAAAGAGGGAAACTACACAGTAAGGGCAGTTGGGAGTTATACTGATGAATATGGTATTACCCATGGTATAACTGATTATTTTACAGTCGAAGTTTATAAGCATGCAAAAGAAAATAAAGTTCAATCAGTACCTGTGAATAAAACTTTTGTACCGGAAATAACAGTCAATCTTTCATCACCCGAGCCTGTAACAGCAGGAGAGACTTTTCGTATAGAAGTTGCTCTGAAGAATATAGGTAATGGTACAGCCAGAAATGTTAGCCTTAAATTCAATACCACAGATGATATTACGCCCATTAATACAACCTGGAATGGAAATCTCTATTCAGGTAATATAAAAAAGATAAACCTTACCTTTAAAACCAGAAGTGAAATCTTGATGTTAAGAAGTAGAGAAGAGCAACTACCCAATGCCTCTATCAGTTATTACTCTCCTGATGGGAAAGAATATTCTCTCGAAATCGAAGCTAAGAGTATAAAATTAAAGCCTTCCAGAATGACATACCTGTTTATTATTTTACCACTTTTCAGTGCAGGTGTTCTTATTTTATACTTCAAGAAAAATAACAAAAAAGATGTAGAAGGTGAAGTAGTAAAGATATATCTGAAATATAAAAAGGCAGGTAAAGCACCAACCTATTCAGCCTTCAGCAAACTTGGGATAAGCAAAAAAACTTTAAAAGAGTTGCTACTCAAGTTAAAGAGCGAAGGAAAAATTAAGTAGGTGGATATATGTCTACATTTATCAGTAATGAAGAAAAAAGAAAGATACTCATGAGTCTGAGAAGTGCGGTTCCTGCCACGAGATTTCTTATACTCAAAAAACTTGCAGATTTAGTTGAGATAGAACCAGAAAAAATACAGGCCCTCTCCTCTCAAGACAGATACACTTTCTCTGACATTTTAAATTCTATAACTCAGATGAAAGAGCATGACATGGACGAGGTTATCAGAAGAGAAGCCTCAATAACTCTTGAAAAAATAAAAGAAGCTATGGAGCCAAAGCTTGTAATACCCATAACAAAATGTGAGTTCTGCGGTTCCCTTATCGACATAGGCTGGAATTTCTGTCCAAAGTGCAGCAGAGAAACAAAGACATCGTCTTTTTCTATAGCAAAATGCCCTGAATGTGACAATTACATTAAAGAAAGCTGGTTTTACTGTACTCACTGTAAATATCAGCTTAAAACTGAAAAAACTGTGAAAAAATGTGATAACTGTAAAAGAAATGTCGAAGAGAGCTGGATGATATGTCCATACTGCGGTTTTAAAATCAAAGATGTTTGACATAACCCTTTCATATGCATATTTAAGGATGAATTTCATTTATGTACAACTATGAAGCTTTTTCCAAGAACCTCAATCCTGAGAGTATTATCCAGCTTCTCCAATATATCCATTATTGTGTTAGCCTCCATTAACCCCCTGAAAGAAGGATTGAGATGATTATAAAATTCATATACTTTTAAATTGAAACTCATTAAGTCTGGAAATATATCAAATATGACCATTTCACCTCCTTTTTTCAAAGCTTTTAACATGTTCTTCAATGCCATTGTCGGGCTGTTAATATAGTTGAGCATATCAGTACATATCACCACATCATACTTTGTTGTTATGAAAAGGTCTTCAATTGACGAATTGTTTATATCTGCCCAGTCATACCCCTTCCTTCTAAGTCTTTTCGTTGCAAGTGTTGCAAGCTTTCCAGAGTTCTCAATTCCTCTGTAAAATCCATTTGGAGAAATTTTTTCCGAGAAATAAACAGGAGAAATTGACCCGCAGCCAACATCAAGAACTTTATCACCATTTTTCAATTCCAGAAGGTCGGTGCTAACCTTTCTATATGTTCTGCAGAAGGGATTGTCAAGAAATATATCCCAGACATCCGCATCCTTTCCGAAAGACATCAATATATTTGGATGCTTTTCACTTATTGCCCTGTAGTGAGCCATTGATGCAATATAATCATACATAGTAAGATATTCTGGAATTGAATTCTCAATTTCGTGGGAGGTAAAAGAAAAATCAAAAGGAAGAAGCACAACATTATCTCCTTCCATAGCAGCAATTTTTGAATCAATGAGCACATTGATATAATCTTTCAGAAAGTTTCTGTTCTGTACCGGTGGGAAATGCATTTTGCTATTTTTGAACATACTTTGAATTATACCAAGCCTTATTCCAAGTTTTACTATATTAAACAGTAAATTCTTACTGTTTATCTGGACACTATTCTCCAGCCTGTTTATTACAGAGTGATATTCCTTTTGCATTGATACCCTCTCAGTATATCCTGTAATATTCTCTTGTATATTTAACCACATCTCTACCATATTCAGTAAGCCTGTAGTATTTATAATGCCCTCTTTCATAATATTCCACAAGACCAAGTTCTATAAGAGAGCTATTTCCATTATATCTGTTTCCAAGACCTCTGAGACAACCCAGCACATTGGATGGGTCAGACTTTATTGCTCTTGCCATCTCTGATAGGTACGTATGGTTGGGATATATAATGTCAAGATAAAAAAGCACTTTTCTACGGAGGTCACTCTTATTCAGAGCTCTTATTATAACAGGGTCGATATAATAAAGAGTATTCCGGCCCATTAAATCTTATCCTCCAATTTACAAAAGCAATTATATACAAAAAAACCAACCACTCCAATGAGCATAAGGCTAAGTTATTATAGAAAATAGATATAAGATTTATGTTTCAAAACCTGAAACACTGAAGTATCAATATATAAATTAAATAGGGTAGCTATTGTAAAATTAACATGGGAAAATTAATCAGTAGCTGGAATGACCACAGAGAATTTCGTCCCTTTTCCGGGTGTGCTTGCCACTTCCAGCCTCCCTCCATTTAATTCCACAAGTTTCTTAACCAGTGTAAGTCCCATACCAACCCCCGGGTAATGCCTTGTTATGTCCATCTCAGCCTGAAAAAAAGGTGTGAATATTTCATTTAAAACTTCTTTATTCATACCAATGCCTGTATCTTCAAATTCAATAACAACATTGTTTTTCAGATTTTTAACTCTGACATATATATTGCCACCATGATTATTAAATTTAACAGAATTATCCAGAAGATTGGAGAAAATCCGATGAAGCTCTTTCTTTTTTGCCTTCACCCTCGGTATTGGCTCATTGAAAATCAGATGGACACTAATATCTTTATCCATAGCATGTTGTCTCTTAATCTCTATGCAATTTTCGAGAATTTTTTTTATTTCGACCTGGCGCAAAGGTCTCACACTTCTTAACCTGTTCAACTCAGCAACTGTAACAAGATTGTCAACAACTTCAAGAAGTCTTATCAGAGCCTTTCTGCTTGTCTTCAGGAATTCTCTTACATCCCCTTTACCTTCTTTGTCAAGCGCAAATTCAATATAACCCTTGGCAAGAGTAATTGGCGTTTTCAGTTCATGGCTCACATTGGAAATTACATTCCTTTTAAAACCATCAACATGTTTCAGCTCTCTATATGCCTTTTCCAATTCATTGTAAGTAACCTGCAATTCTTCATATGTTTTATCCTGTTTCTCCTTTGTAATCTTCAGTTCATTATACTTCTTCTTCAATTGTTCGTCCAGAACACTATTCCTGTAATACATATAACCTAAAATACTTGTTACGACAGGAAAAATAAATATTACAAGATTAAAAAACACTTCTGTCTGATCCATGAGGCTTTTTATAATATAGCTCCAGCTTCCTGATTTAAAATATTCAAAAACCATATAATTTAACAGATAGATATACCCAAAGGATGCAATTGAAATTCCTTCGATTTTTTTCATGTTTATACCTCTTAGATAAGACATATTATCGACCATACTTAATAAATAAGACCTCCTATATTAATTTTATTATTTTATTCGAATAAAAGTTTATATGACAGATTTATTACCCATTAACGGCAGATTTTAACGGATACAAACTTATGCTGATAGGAAAGAATTGTCACATCAATCTAAAAACCTTTTGTTTCGAAATTCGAAATATATAAAATGTTATATGGCCTTTTCAAAATTCTTTAAAACAAAGATTTCATTCTTATGGAAGATGCCAAGAGTTTTCTCATTCTTTTCAATTATTTCTATATCCAAACCCTTGCTAATCAGAACCTTAATAGCATCTTTTGATTCCTCTTCAGCTATACCTGCTCTCTTAGCAAGTATACCCAGTGGAATTTTTTTATATGCAGGAATTATGTCCAGTTCCAGAGCAATCTTTCTGGCATTTTCCGAAATTCCTTTAAATTCCTCAGGTTCTTCTACTCCAATAGAGATTTCAACTCTATTTGTAAGAGCATCAATTTTCTTTTCCATTTCTTCAACCCTTTCAGAAAGCTGAATAATTGCCTCCGCAAGGGGGTCTTTCTCTGATGGCGAGTTTAACAGCTTTAAAAGATTATCCATCTTTAAATTGAGAGCATCAAGTTTCCTTATATATTCACTGCTAATTTTCCCTTTATCCCCTATTTTTCCCTCCGATACTTTATTATCTCCAGAGATTTTATCATCCTTAATTCCAGGTAAAACCTTTTCTGCATCTTCATCTTTCTTAATCAAATCAAAAAAGGATGTCTTATCCTTTTTCTTGATAATCTCGCCCAAGTCCACCTTGGTGCTGCCATATCTCTCCTTTTTATCCACCATTTTAATCGTCCTTATAGAGCCCCTTCTCTCTATACCATTCTACAGCCTTGCTATGGAGTTCTTTATTATTATAATTTTCCCAGACTTCTTCTACAATGTCACTGTTAACCCTCTGTTCTGAAGAAATTTCAGAAGCAGCTTCAAAGCTTAGATAGCATAAATCCGTCAGTGTGCTTGGATGACCATGAGAAAGTTCAACCAGAAGCCCTGCCGCAGAAATTTCAAAAGGAGTTAAGTCATTCTTTCTTACTATATCCTCAAATTCCATCCCTCTACTTGCCGCCAGTGCTCTTGCTATATATTCATAACTTTCTTCGGGTGTGAAGGGCCTTATATACTCCTTAACAAGAATTCTTTTCAGAGTGGTGTCCATAGTACTCCATCCATCTTTCAAGACGGGTTTCAAACCTCGGTACTGCAAGAATTATAGCTGAAAAAGGTCTTGTCCCTCCAGCTCTGGGGTTTGTTGAATTAACAACGAATTCAAGG
>BDTY01000056.1 GCA_002897955.1 archaeon BMS3Bbin15 | reverse complement strand
GCTTTTAATGTAACTCGCTGCTCTTTGTTTGGCTCCAGCCTGAACTTATAACTTTTCATCATTTATATCCACTCTTCATTATATAATCATTGTTTTTAGAAGTATATAAACTTTATGCTTATTTTCACCAATAAATTAAAATTTACGATTCATTATACCCTTAGCTAGAGGTATTTCAATATTTTTAAAATAGTAACGCATTCATCCAACGACTAAAGTCGTTGGTCTTCTGCGATGTTCTTCATAAATATGCTGAGGTATGCATATAATTGCAACAAATAGATTTAATTATTCAGAGGAGTAGAGGTTAGATTTTATCCTTGGAACAAGAGCCATAAGCACACTCATCTCTGAAATTTCAATCCGTGTAACCTTTCCATCTGTTAAGAACCCTATAGCGCCGAGTTTTTTCCCAATGGACTCAACTCCAGAGAGCTCCTCCATTAGTTCTCCAACATCCCTGCCTTCCTGAACTGCCTTCACAACAGAAGGAGGGTGAACAAAACCTGGCCCCAGGCCATAAGTCATGAAATTTCCATCATAGATGGCAGTTATCTGAATGTCAAAGTATAATCTCTTTGAACCTTCAATACGTATCAATCCTGCTTCTATGCCCACGCCCAAATCACCCTGGCTTTTTGCTTTTCTGGCTCTGTTTTCCGCTCCCTTCATTGTCTCTTCAAATCCAATAGGCTGTGAAGATACTCCCGAATCAACTTTTGTTCCTGTTACATTTACTTTAAAAAAACGGGAAAAAGCTCTCCTGATAGCTTCAATCTTCACAGGATTTTTAGAACCCACAGCTATTTTCATAACCACACCCAAAAACTTATTTATTTACTGAGTATTAATAAACTATGATGAAAAGGCTTGAGAAGATAATAGAAGAACTGAAAAGAAGAAGTATAGGCGTAGCAGTTATTCTTAAACCTGAAAATATCTACTACCTCACTGGTTTTTTTCCTTCAAGTTTCGCTGCACTGATAATTCAGAGAGAGGCTGAGCTGATTATATCTCCTATGGATTCTACCAGAAAAGAAGAAATAAGAATAAACCATAAAATCGTAGATAATTTTTCAAAAATATTTAAAGGAATAAAACCAAAAAGAGTAGGAATTGAAAAGGATTATATAAAATATAGTTTTTTTGAGAAGTATCTCAAGAAAAAAGCTGTTGTGGGTCTTGAGTTTCTGGAAGATATGAGGACAGTTAAAGATAAAAGAGAGATTGAATTTATAAAAGATGGTTGTATAATTACTGAAAAAATAATCAATGAAATCGCTGAAAACCTGGTTTCTAAAACTGAAAAAGAAGTAGCTGCTGAAATAGACTATAGATTAAATAAAGAAGCTGGAGTTGCCTTCCCAACCATATTAGCTTCTGGCAAGAATTCTGCCCAGCCCCACCACATACCTGAAAAGGCCAAAATTGATACAGATGCCTTAATAATTGATGCCGGAGCAAAGGTTGAGCATTATTGCAGTGACATCACAAGAAGCTTTTCTCTTTCAGATAATAAAAGATACATAGAGTGGAGAGAGATAGTTGAAGAGGCACAGAAAGCTGGAATAAAAGAATGCTATCCTGGAAATAAAGCCAGTAATGTCGATAGAGCTGTTATAGAGATTTTTAAAGAGTACAATGTAGAAAAATATTTTCTTCACAGTACAGGACATGGTCTGGGCCTGGAGGTGCATGAGGCACCGGGATTAAGCAAAACCTCAAAAGAAGTACTGAAGGAAGGTATGGTTGTGACTGTTGAGCCCGGACTGTATGGTGATTTTGGAATAAGAATTGAGGATGATGTTGTTGTGAAAAAAAACCCTGATATTATCTCAGGAGGTTTACTATGAAGTTCAGAGATTTCGAGCCTGAAATATCCTATTCTGCATTCATAGCAAGAGGAGCAAGAATAATTGGAAAGGTAAAAATTGAAGATAATTCAAGCCTGTGGTTCAATATAGTTATCAGGGGCGATAAAGATGAGATTATTATTGGAAAGTACTCGAATATCCAGGATAATTCCACTCTACATACTTCCCCCTCCCACCCGGTTATAATTGGGAATTATGTAACCATAGGACACAACTGTGTTATACACGGAGCCGAGATAAAAAATAATGTTCTGATTGGTATGGGTGCAATCATAATGAATGGTTCAAGGATAGGCGAGAATTCTATTGTCGGTGCAGGTGCCCTTGTAACAGAAAATAAAAAGTTTCCTCCAAACTCACTTATTCTTGGTTTTCCAGCAAAGATTAAAAGAACAATAACTCAGGAGGAAATCGAATCAATAAAAAATAATGCCCTCAATTATGTAAGATTAGCCGAGGAATATAGATGATTTTTATTGACTGTTCATCAGGCATAAGCGGTGACATGCTTGTTGCAGCCATGCTTGACCTTGGGAATTATGAAAAAGAAATCGATAAAATTGTTGAAGTAATTGAAGAAGTTACAGAAAAAAAATGCACTGTTGAAATAAAAGAAGTAAAAAGGGGGAGAATTAAGGGTAGAAGTATTAGTTTTTCATGCAAAAATGACTTTGAAAGTTTGCAGGCATCAAAACTTGAAGAATATTTAAACAAGTGTCTTGAAATAATGAAACTTCAAGAGAAATATTCGTCCCTGGCTGCTGAAATCCTTACCATTCTCATAAAAGCTGAAGAGAAAGTTCACAGTAAAAATAAAGAAGAACTGCATCTACATGAACTCAGCAGTACAGACACCCTGTTTGATATTTTATCTTTCTCGGCCCTTGCCCAGAAAATTTCACTACTTCAGAACAAAATTATGTCAACACCTGTAAATCTTGGCTCAGGAAAGGCTAAAATTTCCCATGGAGAGTTCACAATACCTTTACCCCTAGCCCAGGAAATTGTTACCTCCTATAAAATCCCCATCACATTGATGTCCTCTGGAGAACTTGCAACACCAACAGGTCTGGCTATTCTGAGTTCACTTTCACCTGAATTCAAATATGAAATTGAAGAGCCCATAAAGATTTTAAAAGCTGGAAAAGGGGCTGGCATGCTAAACATCAAAGAGACTCCAAATATACTTAGAATAATTATAACTGAAGATATGAATAAATACAGCAGCGACAGAATAACCCTTCTCGAGACCAACCTCGATGATATCACCGGTGAAATTATCGGCTACATTATCAATAAACTCATGGAAGAAGGTGCCCTTGATGTTCAGGTGATTCCAGCAATAACAAAGAAGAATAGACCATCCTATATTCTTTCGGTTATATGCAGAGACAGAGATAAGGAAAAGTTTCTTTCATTAATATTCTCTGAAACGGGTACTCTTGGAGTTAGAATGTCTGAAGAAAGGATGAGGGTAGTAGCTAAAAGAGAAATAAAAGAAATTAAAGTGGAACTCGAAGGTAAAAATTTCAATGTAAGTGTAAAGATATCCAGAGATAACTCTGGAAATATAATTTCTTTAAAGGCAGAATATGACGACTGCACAAGGATTTCAAATAAGCTGAATATTCCCCTAAAAAGTGTGGAAAGAAAAATAAATGTTATTGCTCATCAGATTTTTTTCTGAATTTTTCAACTCTATTGGCTATCAAGGCAGCAAAAACACCTGCTCCAAATCCATTATCTATATTCACAACACTCAGACCAGGACTGCAACTCTGCAGCATTGAAAATAGAGCAGTTTCACCTTTCCCATGAAAGCCATAACCTGAAGAAACAGGTAGACCTATTACTGGAATATCAATTAAACCTGCAACAACACTTGGCAGAGCACCTTCCATTCCTGCAGCAACAACAACAGAATCAACATCATTTTCTATAATGTCTCTAATAGCCGGGAAGAGCCTGTGAATCCCTGCCACTCCAATATCAAAGTAGGAATAAACCTCACATCCCATCTCCCTAGCCATCACTTCAGCCTCTCTGGCAACAGGGACATCGCTGGTACCTGCACTTATAACAGCAATTTTTCCACCAGACAGTAGCCTGAAATTTTTATCCTTAATCACAACAACCCCTGCATCCCTGAACACTTCAACAATATACCTCTTTTCAAATTCTAATTCAATTAAATCAATTTTATCTTCATTCAGTTTGGTAATTATACATCTTCCATTATTTTTGAGAATATCATCAACTATACGATTCAACTGCTCTTTACTTTTATTTTCTCCATATACCACTTCAGGTATACCTGCTCTGTTCTCTCTTGTAATGTCCACAACTCCAAAATCACCAATCCTTGAGATTTCAAAAAGCTTTATCTGTTTCTCTGCCTCGTGGATACCTATCTTACCCTCTTTAAATCTCCTGAGTATATCTCTGATATTCATAAAAAAGAGTTGTTGTAAAGGTTTAAAAAATTTTAGTTGATAAGTGAATAGTAGTTCTTCCCATCTCTGAGTTCCTTCTGCAAATACTTATAAAGCATGTTATAGTATATAAACATCCTTATGTTACCCTTATTTACCAGATAACCCTTCTCCTTTAACCTGTTGGCAATCTCATCACCCTCTAATTTTTCACCACCCCCAAATACACTGAGAATTGCCTTTATTTTATGAGTATTGTTGCTAAACTTCTTCATGGGTCCCACCTCTTCTTTTAATTCTAATTAATGTAAAGATTAGAGTATATTTATATTTTTTTCTGCAACTCTAAATCCTGCAAGTAAAAATAGTAAGATACATATTCTTTTTAGTTTCAATTTGTTCCTTTTTGTTTATTATTGTAAAATACCCCGATATCTAAAGAAATATATATGATAATATTATCAGAATCTTGAAAACCATTCCATAACATTCCAAAGCCCAGATTATTCTTTATCTACAATATATATCTTATTTCTTCTACCTACTGGCTTTTTTACTATAGCACCTCTCTTTTCAAGCTCAGAGAGAATCTTACTCACTTTAGTTTTCGAAAATCCTGTCTGCCGAACTATTTCTCTCTGGTCTATGCCATTATTTTCAATTACCAGTTTCATAATTGTCTGTTCATCATCCTTCAGAATCCCTATTTTTTCTTTAAGTCTCTTTTGTCTGTCAAACAATGCATCCAAAAATCGACGCTTTTTGAAAAATATAAATATCAATATTACAATCATAGAGAAAATCAAAATTGAAAGTATAAAATTATTAAGGCTATTTCCTACGGTTATTAATCTTTCATAGAGAACTATTACCCTGAAATTCCTGAACTCATCAGGTATGGGTTCATGTAATTCCCACTTAAGTATAACTATCCTTCCATTCGAGGTTGCCTGACCTTCAGGACTCATACTTATCACATTTTTTGCAAGCCCATAGCCAGGTGGTAAGAATACAGAAAGGTTAAAGTTTTTCACATTTGCAAATAAAGGATAGGTTGTTGTTAGTATATACAGGTCATCCTTTCTCTCCACTATTCCTGAGATATTATAAACATATTTTAAGGTATATGACCCATTAAAGCCCAGCTTCCTGCTAAGATTGGCCTTGATATAAACTCTCTGACCGCTACCTTCTATGGTAAAAGGTATGACAGTCCCATTTCCATAAACTACAACATTACTTATATATCCAAAAAAAGGATATTTAAATTCATAAACTGGAGAATGCAGATTATTTATGATATTGAGCACAACTTCCTGAGTTGCATAGCCTTTTTGCAGCTCAAGAGTTGCACTGTATTTTTCTATTTGCAGGGCTGAAGCAGTCCCAAGACAAACCAGCAAAACCAAAATAATTACATATACTCTCATCTGAACATCCTCAAAAGTGCCTCTTTACCACTCATGCCTTGCCTTACTCCAAGTTTCATAGCCTCTTCAGAAACTTCAACTACCTTTTTTTCAAGAATTTCATCAAGGCTGGCTACTCCCCTGACCTTAGCACAGGTTTCGCCTATATTATTGGCAACAGATATATCAAGAAATCCACACATTATAAAACCAAGGTCAGCCCTGATGAGCACTATGGGAGCTTTACCGAGTTCTATAACTACACCCAGTGCTTTCTTCCCCTGGATTCCAATCATCTCAATCTGCATACCTCAACACTAACAAGAACTTTAACAAAGAGATATATATCTTTATCGTAGAGAATGGGATTTGGGGTCACGAAGTACCCATTGATTATTAACTGGAAATAGTATTAACAGAGTTCCAAGAATCACTAATGAACATAAGTATCACCCATGCGTCATCGGTTAAGCGTTTTGAAGAGGGAATATTTCACAACCACAGACGTTTTGTATGGTTACCGTGGCATTTGATTGGATTACACAATACAGTCCTAGAACTTATCGTCGCCTTGTAAGAACCCTCATGAAAACAGAATCCGTCTTCGGGACTGCAGGAAAGCCTTAACCGATGACCAATGAAGTATCACCTAACTTCACAGAACATGTTCAGGAATATTCTCTGAATAAGATAATCATAATTTAGAATATAGGAGATTTCTTCTCGGGAACTTTGACCAATAAAGACTTCCCCTCGAATACTTCTTTTTGGTCTCTCTAATTACAAAAGCCAAGACGAAGTTCCACCTAACTGAAAGCTTCTTTAACCGGCACTGTCTCATAATCCAGTGATATCTAAGTTTTTGCCCATCGTTTCGTCCTACATCTCATGCCCAGTTCTACGAATTTTTATATTTCGTTCTTTAGCCCATAATTTACCTGCTATTTCTTCCACCCCCATCTATAATCTCCCTAATGATTTGAAAAATGCCCATGATCAGCGATAGCTACCGCTAGTTCAAACGATTCATTTTTTGAAAGATGTGTTCCAGATGGTAACGCTTCATCCTTTAGCCAGAAAAGGCTTGAATCTTGAGAACACCTCCAGCAGTGTTCTCTTATA
>BDTY01000055.1 GCA_002897955.1 archaeon BMS3Bbin15 | reverse complement strand
AGGTCCCTCTGCCTCCTCATCTCGAGAAGAGCAACTTTCATTGCACAGGGATGAGTAATTGCAAGCTCCTCGGGTTTACCCCCTATTCTTGCTTCAGAGGTTAGATTACCTGGCGCATGCACAGTTAAAGTTTTTATTCCGCTCTCACTTCTGTGTCTGGTTGCAAATACATAGTATTCTGGCGAGAAGTACTCATCCAGATGCTCGGCTTCAACCTGCCCCCTCTCAGTTGATATTGCAGTTATATCACCCTTTCTTAAAACAGGCATTCCCTCGAAGCTTCCTTCCTCCTTAAATCCCAGTTTACTTAGTGCAGTGAAGATATTCCTCCCTGCCATATCCTTCCGGGATGTAACTATAAGCCTCAAAGCCATTTAATCACCTCTTCCTGCTCTTTAAGAATTGTTGAGACAACATCAAACTCCATCATTTAGATATTATGAATGGTTTACAATTGCACCGAATATTAAAACAACCCACTGGCTTATGTTAATAATGCCTCAGAAATGGTGATAAAGAAGCTCTACAATGAAGCTGCCTGCTTAATTGAGGATTCGCTGGTAATAGCTGACCTTCATATTGGAATAGAAAGGGAATTTTCTGCCAGAGGTATCTCTCTTCCTCCCTCTGTCAGAGAAATTAAAAGAAAAATTCTTGAGCTTCTTGAAATCTCGGGTGCCTCAAGGCTTGTTATACTTGGAGACCTAAAGCACAATATTCCAAAGGCAAGCTGGCATGAATACAGGCATGTTTCCGAGCTTATTGAAGAAGTGAGTAAAAAAGCTGAAGTTGTACTTGTTAAAGGCAATCACGACTCTCTTGTAGAACATATTGTTCCAGAACTGAAGGTTGTGAAAAGGCTGGATATAGGCGAGGTTACTCTCAGCCACGGACATATAACACTGAGTGAAACAGGGGAGTATGTTTTAATAGCTCATAGTCATCCTGCCATATTATTCAGAGACTCTCTCGGTGCAAGCAGAGAAAAGGCATGGATTGAAGCAGGGTTCACAGAGAAGGGTAAAAACCTCTTCGGAGGAACTTCAAAGCTTGTTGTAATGCCTGCCTTCAGCCCCCTGATATCCGGTATAGCCTTCAATTCAGGCGAAACACCTCTCGGCCCTTTATTCAATCGTGGACTTGTGGATATTGAAAATGCGGAGGCCTATCTTCTGGATAGCACCTACCTTGGGAGAATTAAAGACCTGAGATAATCTTAATGGAAACTGCCAAGCAGGAAGGCTACCAATCCGAAAAGCATTCCAATCTTTATTTTCTTCTGAATTTTTTTTGCATAACCCTCCCTGAACCCCGGAAGTTCAAAAACTGCAGATAAAAAAATAAGGTCCGTTAAAACCACAGCGGGAATATAGTAAATACCAAGAAGCCCTGTGATATAGGGGATAGGACTTATTGCAACGGCTGAGATTAAAAATATAGCTGCAACGAAGGAAGATTTTCTTATTCCAATCTTCGATGGCAGAGTTTTCGCATATTTTGAATCTCCTCTGATATCCTCAATATCCTTAACAATCTCCCTGCTAATGTTTGCCAGACCTGCCAGGGCAGCCAGAACCAGAGTTGACTCAGGTTTTCCTGAAACAATTCCACCATATATGAAGGGTGAAGCAACAAGGTAACTTACAGTTATGTTCTTGAGAAGACCACCCCTATTCTTAATCCTCCAGGCATAGAGGTAGAGCATGATAGAGTTGAATACTGCCATAGCAATGGCTGCCTCTCCCAGAGGTATTGCAAGAATATTGCCAGATATTATAAGCACAATGGCATATATATGGGCATTTTCAAGGCTTATTTTTCCACCGGGAATAGGGCGTGAAGGCCTGTTTACTCTGTCAATTTCATAGTCAAAGTAATCGTTTATAACATTCCCGAAGCCGCATATTAAGAAGGCTACAATAAAAGCCAGGGGAACTATGAGAAGTATTCTACTGAAATACAGAGTTGCTCCAGATATCTGTATTCCAATGCCTACGGCAAAGGCCGCCATTATACAGTTTACGGGCCTGAGAATCTCAATATAAGCTTTCATCTTCTTCAACTTTTACCCATGTTAATAAAAATTTATGCCTAAAAGAGTGCCTGAAGACAGCCCCGTAGTGTAGAGGTCAATCATGTGGGACTCTGGATCCTGCGACGGCGGTTCGAATCCGCCCGGGGCTATAATCTTAACCTCCAGATAATCTGTCAATATAGCTGGAGCTGGCTTTGATGAGTTTATTTTCAAGAAAATGGTCCCTGATATGCGATGCCTCTGAGGAGGTCATCTTTTTATATTCCCTTTCTGCCTCTTCTTTTGTAGCCTCCCTGTAATCCAGACCTGTAATAAAGAGCTTTTTAATTGCAAGACTTTCCTCACCACCCAGAAATTCTGCCAGAGTGGAATAATGCCCCCTTATGGTTGAAGCAAGAGCAATGGCTTCACCGCTGAGCTTCAATGCATCGCTTTTATCTTCTTTATTCAATCCCAGGCATTCTTCACTGTATTCTCTGAACTTTATTCTGCCTCTGCCAAGGTCTATTGTGGCATAGTAAGGGTATAGTCTGCATGTCATTGGCCTTGCCTCATGGATAAAGCAGGTATTGGCAAGAGGGTTGAAGAATATGCATCTGCCTGAATCCTGCAGAGTTTTTAGAACATAGTACTCGACAAAGAAGTTGCTGGAGTCAAAACTTCTTCCCACTGCAAAAAAGAAGTCCTGAAGCTGGTTTGAGAGGTCTTTAAAAAATTCAGGGTTTCCTATGAACTCTGCCATACCTGCAAAGGTGGCATAGTCCCAGGCAAATTCTTCCATGCAATCAGAGCTTTTAGATGAAAGATGCTCCTGTATCTGCGACACTTCCTGATAGAAGAGTTTTATTCCTATGCTCCTGCTGTCTCCGAAGCAACATATGCCACAGCGCCTGCACTTAAAACCGTTATCAATACTATCAAAGTTAAATGTCAGTTCTTTCACAATTCCCCTGTGCACACAATAACATGAATAAACGATTTTTTTTAGGCGAACTGCACGTTTTATGTTATCTGCCATTACTCTTTAACCCGATGCAGGCCCCGCCTTCCTTCCCTGTCTGAAAGAAGTCTATGATTGAGCCAGTGGCGACCACCTCCCCGTCTGAATTCAAACGGAACCGGCTCCCAATGCTCCTGTTTGTGTAGATACACATATTCAGCTGATGTATGATATCATCAAGGATTCTCGCCTTTTCCGTTATCATCTTGATCTCGGCATTGGGAACTTACTTGGATCATCTTTGGCTCCCTTTTTGGTAGGCTCTGGCTTATAACGTGTAAGAAGTCCATTTCTGATGTCTTCGGGATTCTTGAAATCAATAAACCATGCTGAGTGGATAATGTGATTTCTGTGTTCCCCCAGCTGAACGATGCGTTTAAATACGTTGTCCAGCACTTTGGTTTCTACCGCGT
>BDTY01000054.1 GCA_002897955.1 archaeon BMS3Bbin15 | reverse complement strand
AGGAGATTGTCTTGTGCCATATATCTCTTCCAGTTCTACTGGGATTTCATCAACGAGTTCAAAAGAAAAACTTCTCCGGCAATGTTAGAAGAGGTAACAGAACACCTGTGGACTTGGCACGATTTTTAATGTACCATTATGCGGTATGAATTGGGACACTACCGAAAATTGCTATAACTTTACTTCCTCAGCTTCACTGCTATTTATCAGTGCCCTTGCATTGGACTCTGGTAGAGTTACAATATCCTCAGCCTTGAATCCTCCATATACCTTCTCATCTATGCCAGCGATTGCAGGAAGGTCTCTGACTATTCTAACAGTTATATAGGATATATTCTCCTCTTCTTCCTTTTTCTCTATTCTTTCTTCTACGAAAGTTTTTATCTCTCTTCTATCAATACCAAAGTTAAGAATCTCCCTTCTGCTATCCTTGAGAGTATTTATGATGCGCCTCATAATCTCTGCTTCTTCTTTTGTGAGATTCTCATACTCTATCTCCTCTCCTGATTTTACAAAATAAAGAGCATTTGAAACTATCTTGCGTTCCCTTGTCTCATATAAGTCAAGAGCTATATTTTTGATATTCTCAAGTTCCTGCAAAGCCAGAGAGACTCTCGAGACATCCTCATCTCTAAGCTTGCTATAGTTGGAGTACTTCCGATTAATGAGTTCCTTTACCTCCTGATAAAAATTCTCTCCCAGGTCCTGGAGGTAAGGGCTCACCTTCTCCTTCCTCTGAATTTCGATTAATTCCTTGGTGCGCATATTATCATGTTATATTTCGATTGTTTTTAACTTTTCCTGCCTGTCCATAGCAGTGTGAATCCCATCATTAAAATCATCAGCTTTAGCGTAATACTCAGCTATTACCTCTACCATAATATAAAAAAGGGGAAGAACATATATATACCTACGCTTATAAATTTCTCAGGGATTAAAGTGATGGAGAGTTCTCATTCTACTGATGATGTGATTAAAGAAGCCAGAGGTCTGAAAGAGAGTTGGTATTCTCTTCTTGGCATGATAGAAAGCCTGGCTAATTTTGAAACGGCAAGTGATAGAAGCTTCAGGCAGGTTCTCAGGCACTCCAGTATTCAGGCAAAATCCATAGAGGAAAAACTAAATTCTCTTAGTTTTGCCTTTAAGAGATATAATCCTGAGCTAAGGGATGAGATGGATCAGAAAATCATGCCTCTTTCTTCAGGCATTATAGAACTGGAGAGTGCTCTTCAGAATGAAATAGCCAATCACAGGCAATATATAAAAATTAAAGAGGCTCTTTCTGAAATAGAAAAGGAGCTTGAAGAGGTTGAGAAGGAAAAAAAAGAAGTAGAACCTAAAGTTGGGTTCATCTGCGGGAAATTCTTCCAGAGGAAGAACGAATATAAAATTGCTCTTGAAAGAATAAAAGCAACTCTCAGGAAGGAACTCGGAGAGCTCGAAAAGAATTTTATTAATAGAGCCGGGAAAATAGTCGAGGGATGTGTTATCTTCAGGGATGATGAAGAAATTGAAGTCAGTGAGCTATTTTCCATTATTGTCAGAGAACCTTCAGCCATTGATTCTATTCACCTCAGGGAAAAAAATCACAGAAAAAGATTCTTTGGTATTATCAAGGCGGAGAATATTGAGCCTGAAGAAAAGGTTGTTGTTTTAACGTATCTATGTGAGGAGATTGAAAAGAAAGCCAGAAAGATTAAGGAAAGAGAAAAAGCCAGGGCTGAAGAAGTGAGAGTTGAATTTGCAGATCTTGATTCAATAGAGAAAGCGTGCAGTGATATTGATAACAGAAGAAAGGAGACAGAGGGCTATGCGCTTGAGCTCAGGGAAAAGATTGCAAAGCTTGAAGAGGAAAAACCTGGAGATTATGAGGATTATAACCAGATTCTAGAAATAAAAAGCAATCTTTCAGAGATACTGTCCGAGGGTGACAGTGCCCTGCAGGAGCTTATTGATTTTATTGAGAACAATATGGCAGGTGTGGAGCTGGAAACAAATCCTGAGAAGAGAATGTTGAAATTGAAAATTAAGGAACTTGGAAATCGGGTAAATCATCTGAAACCCAGAGTAACTGCTCTTAAAGATGAGCTGGAGAAGACTTCTAACGAAAACATGAAACTCAAAGGGGGTCTTGGCGAAGTAACGTCAGAACTTCAAAAAATCAAGTCTGAAAGGAGTTCTCTTGAAGAAACTCTGAATAATATTAGAGAAGAATACTCCCTGTACAGAGAGAAAAAGGGGAATGAAATCGAGGGGCTTTATCTTGAAAAGAGGAAGATTGAAGAGCAGATAAAGAAGCTTATGGAAAATTTTGAAACTTACAGGAATGAATCACAGGTGGAAATTAACAGGCTTAAAGAGAAGGTTAAGAAGCTGGAAGAGGAGAAGTCTAACCTGACAGATGAAATAAATTCCAAGAATAATAAGATTTTGGAACTTGAGAGGAAAATAAATGAGATAAAGGAGAAGTTGAAGAGCAATATCGAGGAGCTTCTTAGGGGGGTTGAAGATTGACATTTATTTCTGAAGAAGATTTTAAGAAAGGAGGGGAAGAGCTCAGAAAAAGCTGGTTTGAACTTTACAGTTCTCTTGAAGCTATTGATAAATTCCACGACCCTCTTGATAAGGAGTATGAGAAATACCTTGCTGAACTTATAAGCAGCGTAGAGGAGGAGAAAAAACTTCTAACCCTTGTATCAGACTCTGCAATGAAACTCTTCAAAGGGAAAATGCAGGAATTTGGTAGCCTGTCCGCTCCTCTCAAACATGCCCTTGTGGAATTGGAGAAGTCACTTAAAGATAACCTTAATAGTCTTAAAAGATACAGTGAAACATTACCTCAAGTTGAGAAAGTCGAGAAAGAGCTTGATATGAAGAGAAAAAAACTTGCCGAGCTTAAAATGCTGGAAGATAAAATATGTAGTGAATATGAAGAAAAGCAGGAAATATACAGAAATAAAACTAAGAATATTAGAGATGTAACTTCTAATAAACTCATTAAGATAAGAGATGAATTTATTGATGAGATTGAGGATATCTTTGAGGGATATGAACTTCTTGATGAGAGTGGCAAAAAGCTCAGCTTTGATATTCTCTTTCAGAATCTCATAAAAGACCCTGAATATTATAAAAAAGTAACAATTTCATCAAAAGGCTTCTTCAAACGCAAGTCAGACCTGGCTGCCAGAAATATAGTGCTGAAGTACAGGGCAGAGGCTGCAAAGGAAAAGATAATTCCACTGCTGGAAGAGGAAAAGAGAAAGACTGCTGATTTAACTCAAGAAAAAAGATTAATGGAAGAGCTTAAAAGAAAATGTAACGAAATGAAAGTTGAGATAGGAGAGATAGCTAAGGTAAAAGATAGGCTTGAGAAGGAAAGTAAGGATTTCAAGAAGATTATTGAGACTCATGGGAGGATGTTTTCTGACTACAGAGCTATGCTGGAAATAAGGGCGAATTTTCTTGATATGCTTGAAAATGTCCGGAAGTACTGGAAGAAACTATTTGACCTTATTGAAGACTCCATTAAAGATTATACTCCTGAAGAAAAAGATACAGAGAAGAGAGAGCTTAGAGTTTCCCTGAAAAACATGAGGCAGAGTATCAGGGAAAGGGATGAGGCAATTAGGAGACTCAGGGCAGAGGTTGAGAATGCCGGGAAGAGTATTGAAATACTTAAGAAGGAAAAGGAAGAGTTTGAAAGCAGGGTTAAGAGTCTTAAAAAAGTGAAAACTGAAAGGGAGAATGAAATTGAAGTTTTTGAGAATCAGGTATCAAATCTTAAATCTAAACTGGAGAAGAGAATTTCTGAGATAAGCCAGCTTCTCAGTGTAAAGAAAGAACTTACGTCAAAGCTTGGTGATAGTGTGAGGATTGCCGAGGGATTGGAAGTTAAAAAGAATAAGCTCGAAGAAGAGCTTGAAATGTTAAGAGGAGAGCTGGAAGATAGAGGTAACAGGATTAAAGACCTTGAGGGAGTTAAAACAGAACTTGAGAATGAAGGAAAAGAACATATTGAAAGGATAAAGATTCTTGAAGCAGAGAACAGTAGCCTGAAGGATAAAGTCAGGGTTTTTAAAGATAGTATTATTGAGGAAGATAAAAAGAGAAAAGAACTGGAGAGTAAACTGAAAAAACTTGAAGAAGAGATAGAAATAAAAGACAGGGACATGGCAATAGCTGAAAAAGATATAGATGAATTAAAGCTGAAGACTAAAAAGTTAACAGATGAAAACAGAAAGCTTAATGGCAGAATTTCAGCTTTTGAGGAGCGTTCTGCTTCACGTGAGAAGGAGCTTCTATCTCTGATGGAAGGACTCAATATAAAGGAGGTTGAATTCAGGGACATTCGACAGGAGATTAAAGACCTTGAAAACGAAAAAAATAAATCTTTGAAAGAAGCAGAAAAGAAAATAAAGAAGCTGGAAGCTGAAATAAAAAAACTTAAAACTTCAAAGAAAAAAGAAAAAAAGAAAAAGACCAGAAAGAAGGAGAGCAGTAAAGAAGAGGCCAGGGTCGGTGAGAAGCTCAAGAATCTCAGAGATAGAAGGATTGAATAAGTCTGCTATTGACTGATTATGGCTTTTTCATATTCTTCCAGCCATTCAAGCTGGCTTTCAATAGTTCTCCTTCCTCTGTAGTAGGGGTAGTAGCGTTTCATAAGAGCCTTTGCTTCTGCCCTTATATCATGAATTTTTTTAATTGCCTCTTTCCTGCTTTCAGCCTTAATAAGTTCATTCTTGCTTCTCTTCATATGCATTTTTATCTCCCTGTAGACTATCATCTCAATCTCATATAGGCGATTTTCAAGAAGTTTTAGATACTGCATAATCTCCTCTTTATCTTTACGTGCAGAGGAAGCTACCTTCTCAAATCTCCAGGCTTCAGGGTTAATACTCTTCACACCCTTTACAACGCTTTTGAAGTCTGACTGTCCAAGCCTGATAAGGTAGCCTTTGATATTCTTTCTGTCAACCCCGAATAAAGCTGCAAGCCTGTCCTGTTCTGCTTCACTGAGAAGGTTAAGGGCAGAAAATACTGCTTCTATTCTGACTGCGATATCTGAGTCAAGACTCCCTGCAGTTAGCTTAATGGCAAGTAGGATATCTTCAATATGCTCAAGGGTTTCATTTTTAATCTCCGGTGCAACGCCTCTCTTGATGCTGATTTCCCTGAGAGAACTGAAAAAGCCCAGCAGGGCAGAGTTTTTAAATTCGAAGATATATGGTACTCTCATAACCTGAACTTCTGCCCTTCCTGAAGATAGAATTTTTATGGGTACAAGAATTTCCTTGTACTCTTCTTTCTTGAGAAGAGGGGCACCGGGATAGGCCATAAGGAAGTCGCTGAAGCTGAAAGTGGGAAGTCTGGAATGTTTTTCAAGAGAGGCCATGGTTATATTTAAAACCTCCTCTATCTCTCTGCAGATTTCCACAAGCGCCTTCTCTTCACATGGTCTTGTTGTGATTATAAAAATTCCTGCATCTATACCCTCTCTGATAAGAGTATCGACAAGTACTCTTGCTTTTGAAATATACTCCTCTTCTTTCCCTATGGGAACCTTGTGAAAGTATTCGATTTTTTCTTTTATGAAACTTTCTACTCCCACCTGAATCTTCACAAAATTAGCTTTTTTCATTTTCTTTACCAGTGAGATATCGCTAAGAGCATCAACTCTTATCATAGCCCCGAATGATAGACTTCTGTTCAATCCTCTTTTAATAATTCCATCGAGAATTTCTTTGCACCAGTCTTTTGTCTGTATAAACTGGTCGTCGTCAAAAATTATCTCTTTAATTCCATGTTCTCTGGCTTCAGTGATAACTCTGAGAACCTTCTCAGGCGATACTCTTCTTCCAGGCAGGGTTCCTATTGAGCAGTATGTACAGGCATTCCAGTTACAGCCTCTCTGCACATAGAGACTGAGTCTGGAGTAGCTTCTGTCTTCAATAATATCCCAGGGATAGCTGGTGTATAAACTGTCAATTTCTTCTGCATTTGGAAAGGGTTTCAGGTGAAGCTTTATATTTTCATACTTCAGCCCTGGGTTGAGCATTTTTGCTCTTTTTATAAATGTATTGGTTCCATATATGCCTGATACTGTACCTTCCTCAGTATTTATAAATATCTGGGAGACAGGAACTCTGATTTCAACCTCTTCCCCTTTAATCGTCACCTTTCTTGAGAAGCTTTCATCAAGAATATGTTCTGCCTCCTCTTTTGATATGGATGGAGGATAGCACTCCTCTTTTAAAAGGGGTAGAATCTCACTGCCGAGAAGTTTTGCCTCAGATGTTGTCTTAATCTCTGCTCTGTAAACATTAACTTCTGTTCTTCTGATATGTTTGAGTATGAGTGGCAGTGTTAAATCAGCCTCTCCCTCAACCACAATATCAACACCCTGGCAAAGTGCAAGAGTTTCAGTAAAACCCTTGATACCATGCCCTCCTATTATTGTTGTTATGTGTGAATCCAGGTTTTTTATTTCAATCAGACTCTTCAGAAGCTCTTTGAGCTCAATGCTTGAGAAAATAGACACAGCTATTGCATCATAATCCTTATCCCCTAAAACTGAAAGCAGCTCATTTAGCGTAGGAAAAAAATCCACCTCATTCCCCTTATCTCTCAGGAACTGAAAAAACTGGAGAATAGCAGGGGCTTCATCCCTGCCATACCTCTCATAGTCCATGAAAAAAGCCAGTTTTGCCATGTTCTCATTTAGATATTTTAATCGGGCCCGACGGGATTTGAACCCGCGACGGACTGGTTAAGAGCCAGTCACTCTAGCCAGACTGAGTTACGGGCCCTATTGCAATAGGTATTCCATTAACTTGGAAAATTTTATTGTAAAGAAAATGCTGAATTACAATAATTTTTATATATGAGTTTTATAATAATTTATCATGTAGAAAAGATTGTTATTTATAATGAATCTATAAGAATGTGATACAATGATAAAGCTCACACCTGTGCAGAGAGAAGTACTTGTGGCTCTTGTTGACCTCTACCATAAATTAAGGGGGGATGCCGTCAAAGGCGAGGATATAGCAGACCTTATCAAGAAAAATCCAGGCACAATAAGGAATCAGATGCAGTCCCTCAGAAGTCTTGGTCTTGTTGAGGGTGTACCCGGGCCTAAAGGAGGATACAGACCAACCACGGAATGCTATTCTATCCTCCACTATGAAGAAGATGAAAAAGAGGTGGCAGTACCTATAAGAATCAAGGGTAAGCCTGTTGAGGATGTGAATATCACAGGCATTGAACTTCTGTCAATTCATCACCCTGAGACATGCCGCTCAAGGATTAACTATCTCGGTGACCTTAAAAGTCTGGAGATTGACGAAGAGGTAATAATAGGCCCTACGCCAGTGAACAAGCTTGTTATTAGTGGTAAAATTATAGGCAGAGACGACATAGATAATGTCCTGCTGATAGATGTTACCGAAATGGTCTCAATACCAAAGGAAAAGGTATGTGATATTGCTGTAAAGAATATAAAATATATAACTCCAGATTATTCTATCAGAGATGCTGCAAGGTTTTTTGTTAAAACCGGAATAAGAGGAGCACCTGTTATGGTTGAAGGTAAAGCCGTGGGTATAATAACCAATTCAGATATATCTGAAGCTGTTTCCTTGGGTATGGAAAATGGCAGCGTTAAAGATATAATGAGCACTACAATAATTACTATCAATGAAAATTCACCTCTATATCTTGCTGTAGAGCTGATAGAAGAAAATAATATCAGCAGACTTCTTGTGGTTGACAGCAGTAATAATGTTAGGGGTGTTGTTACAAGAAGGGACCTTCTATGCAGAATATTCAGACTTCTCGGGCATGCTATCTTTTAAAAGTAGAAACCTTATTCTCTCAGATTTTTTATCTGTGAGAGTAATAGAATTTATAAATGTGAAAATTTTAACATTAACTATATGAAAGTTTATACCATTGACACATCAAAAAGAAAGGTAATCTACGATAAGTTGTATGATGCTTTAAAACGTGATGAAATACTTTTTGTATATGTGTATGGCTCTTTTATCCGGGGTGTTTTTAGAGATATAGATATTGGGGTATATTTACGAAACTTTAAAAATAAAGAGGATATTATCAGATATGAAACTACTCTTGAAAGTGAATTAGAATATACAGTGGGCTTTCCTTTCGACGTGCGCATTATAAACTATGCACCTCTCTCTTTTAGATTTAATGTGATAAAAAACGGAAAACTGCTTTTCAGCAAGGATGAAAGTGAGAGAAGTAACTTTGAGTGTTTAACATTTGTAGAGTTTCATGATTTTAAATTTCACAGAGATTCCTACAGGAGAGAGGCAATTGGCATTGAAGTATGATAAAGAGAAGATATCAAAACTTGCCTCTGAGGTATTTAATGCATTGAATAGTTTAGAGGAGCTGTCAAACTTACAAAAGGATGATTTTCTTGGAAACAAGCACATAGTCGCCAGCGCAAAATATTTTCTGATAGTTGCAATTGAGGCTTCGATTGATATATGTAATCATATAATTTCTATGAATAGATTCAGAATTCCAGAGGACTATGCGGATACATTCAGAATAATGGGAGAAGTGAAAATTATCGATAGACAATTTGTTTAAAAATTAGTGGCAATGGCTAAATTCAGGAACAGATTGATTCATATATACTGGGAAGTTGATGATGATATAATTTACAACATACTACAAGAGGATATACAGGATATCGAAAGACTCATAGATAAACTTATAGGCAGTCTGAGAAAGGGCGATAGAACATCAGTATAATATCGTATCAAAGACATATATATATTATTTAATGAAAGTATTGCAGGGGACCATGTTGGAGGTAGCAAAGTTCTTTGATTTAACTGAGGAAGTTGCCTTTGAAAAACTCGAAGCAATGTAAAATCCCATGCTTTTCCTAAACCTTATTTTCGAGCTTCACAATTTTATATTCTGAACTTCCGATGCACAGTGCCTCAGCAGTCTCAAACTGCACTCTGTAATCTACCTCCGGATAGAGGCTGAGAAAAATATCATTTCCACGGTTGATAATATCAGCGCTGGCCCTGTCGATAGCAAGAATGTCGCTCCCGGCTAAAATTCCTGCATCCTCGGCCATGGGTGAGTCGCTGAAAGAGAAGCAGTCACAGTGAGGAGTTACTTCGAGCATAAAGTTAAAGTAGAAGAATTTATCTTTTCCCTTTGAATTCAGCACCCCCCCGGCTGCTCTGGTTATTCTCTGGCTGAGCTCCCTGCCGTCTGTCCACTCCACCTTTATGGCATGCTCTCTACAGACTTCACTGCACCCGTCGCACTTTATGCACTTTTCACTGTCGATTTCAGGTGCCCTTATTGCTCCTGAAGTGCAGATTTTTTCGCATTTTCTGCAGAGAGTACACCTATCTTCGATAATCTCAGGTTTTTCACAGTGGTGAAGGTCAAACTTTGTTGGCTTGGCAACACATCCCACGCCTATATTCTTTATGGCACCGCCAAAGCCAGAACCCATATGCGCTGTAACATGAGTGAGAGCAACAACCTTATCTGCCTCATAAATAGCCCTTGCAACATCAACCTTTCCAAGAGGTTCGGGTGCATCAACTTCAACATAATCAAATCCCTTTATACCATCGGCGATTATTATTGGCGCTTCCAGAGTTTCGTAGGTATAACCATTCTCTCTGGCGATTTTAATCCTGCCTGTGGCTCTATTTCTGTCATGAATCATTCCCAGCCCGCAGGTCTCAGTCACAAAGGGTTCTCCACCAAGTGACCTGACAATTTCAACCATCTTCCGGATATAGAGGCTTCTCAGAGCTCTTGTTGTGCCATGGTCACCAAAGTGGACTTTGATGGCAACCAGGTCTCCCTCTTCTATAAAGCTTGAGAAACCACTTCTCTCTGCAAGCTCTTCGAGCCTGTAGGCAATACTAAACTTTGACTTGCTCCATTGCTCCTGGTTTTTCACAGGTATCTTTGAATCAAGTAGATAAATTTCAGACACCTTCAATCCCATCCTTTGTGATTTTAAACTTTACTTTTACATCCTCAGGAAGAGACCTGTGCCTCTTCAGCACAGCCTCCCTCTTCTTACCATTCCTTTTTAGCTCAACTATAGCCTTGCTCCAGTACCTCAGAATATCTCCAGCAACAGGTTCGTTCTCTGAGTTGCCCGGAGAAGAATAAACCTGATTTGTTAGAACTACAGTGAGATTGTAGTGTCTTGCAAGTTCAATGAGTTTTGCCATCTGCCTGCTCAATCTCCTGTTTAAATCGTGAACTGAATCGTCATTTCTGATAACTCTGTAGAGGGCAACAGCGCTATCGACCACAATCAGGCCGAAGCTCTCGTCCAGAATACTATCCAGATTCTCTATAATAAACTCCTGCTCCTCAAAGGTATGGGCTTCGTAGAAGTAAAGAGATTTCAGAACCCTGTCGTAGTCTTTGCCGGCTACCTGCATCAGTCTATCAAAACTGTGGCTGCCCTCTGTGTCGATAAAAACCACTTTTTTATTAATTCTTACAGCATTCACAGTTGCGATTATGCAGAAATTTGTTTTTCCAGCACCCGATGGGCCATAAACCTGTGTTATCACACCAGCTTCTACCCCTCCAGAGAGAATATTATCCATTATACAATTTAAGGGCATTTTCCACTCTTTTGAACTCCCCCTGTAGGGCTCCAGAACATCTTTAGAAGTCGTCATAAAGTGTAATAGCTCTTGGCTTGCATTCCTCTAAAACCTTTTCACACTCACAGGTGTAACAGGCGTCTGAATCAATAACATTGCTTTTGTTGTTTATGAGTCTGAAAACCTCGGGACATATTCTCTCGCATGCCCCACATCCTATGCATGCTCTCTGGTCTACTACGGGTATCATAGATTAAAAAAGATAGGTAACTATGTAAATTAAAACTGACCTATTTTCTTTTCAGCTTCTCCGGCACATAGCTACAGAAAGGCTCCTCTTCAAGATAATCACCTGTAATGGCATAAGCCCTTGCCCTGCAGCCTCCGCACACATTGATATATTCGCATGCCCCACATTTACCTTTGTAACTCCCGAAGTCCCTCAGCTTTTTGAAGAGTTCGCTCTCTTCCCATATTTCTTTGAAGCTCTTCTCATAGATATTACCTGCACTGAGATTGAAGTATGAGCAGGGGTAAACCTCGCCTCTGTGATTTATAAGAGCTATGAGCTGTCCGGCTATACATCCTTTACTCCCTCCTGTGGAGAAGCTAAGATTGCGTCTTTCAAACTTCATCTCATCTTCTTTAGACCTCTGCATGAATATTCTGTAGTACATTGGGGCACAGGTGGGCCTGACTAAAAGCTCTTTCTCCTCCTTTTCCATATCATAGTGCCAGTTTAAAATCTTATCGTAATCCTCCCTGCTTATAAGCTCCTCCATTATCTCTTTTCCCCTTCCTGTTGGTACTATCATGAACATATACCAGGCTGTTGCACCAAGCTCTTTGGCAAGCCTGTAAACCTCTGGAATATCTTCCTGATTACGCTTTGTGAAGGAGGAGTTGATAATAAACTTTATACCGTGCTCTCTGAAAAGCTTTGCAGCTCTGATTACACTTTTGAAGGCTCCCTTCTGCTGTCTGAAGTCGTCGTGAACCTCTTCAGTGGCGCCATCGAGACTCAATGAAACTATCTTTATTCCGCTATCAATGATTTTTTCACATATCTCAGGTGTGACCAGAATGCCATTGGTTGCGAGAGCTATTTTCAGCCCTTTATCATTGCCATACCGGGCAAGCTCAAAAATATCTTTCCTCAGAAGGGGTTCGCCACCACTTAACACGAGCACGGGTCTGGCATAACTTGAAATGTCGTCAATAATCTTCTTTGCCATTTCGGTGCTGGGCCCTTTTTCTTTATCGATTGTGCCATCTGCTCTACAGTGGACGCAGTTAAGATTACATCTCTGGGAAATTTCCCAGGCAATCCAGCGAGGCTCAAATTTGTCGATCATTACCTTTTTGATGGATTCTATCATTGATAATTAATGCTGGATTGACCGGAGCTTTTGAAATAGTAAATTTGTATATGGTGGGATGTAATTTATGGCTACCAGAGGGGTAATTATAAGGCTATCAGGTTTGATTTTCACACAGGGCTGCAATTTTGATAAGCTAAAATGTACTGTGCTTATTTAATAAGCGAAAGGTTTATATGCTTATGGATTTATTATTAATCTATGAAGAAGGTCAAAGTCAGATTGCCCAGGTGGGTTGAACATAGATACTCTATTCTCTGGGATGCCTTTAATAATTCTTCCTTTAAGCTGGAAGATGCTGCCAGGGTTCTTGGGGAAAAGAACAAAGACGACAGGAGCCAGATACCTGTTTATCTATCCGAACTTAAGAAAGCTGGCTGGCTGATGGCTGACCTTGACCCTGAGGATGGCAGAAGAAGTATATACCTGTTGAAAAGTAAGAAAGACATTGTAGAGGAAGTGTTTGATATCAAAGAGGAAAAATTGAGCAGGTCTGATATTGAGGGTTTACTGAAAAAGGCTGCTGACCTTATAAGGACCCAGATTGATTATAGTTTCATCTTAATCCTTCTGTTTTTAAAAAGAATAAGTGACAGATGGGAGGAGGAATATGAAAAAGCGTATAAGGAGGCTTTGGAAGATGGCCTATCCGAAAAGGAAGCAAGGGAAGAGGCTAAAAATCCTACATTTCACGATTTTGATTTTCCTGAGGAGTATCTCTGGGATAATATAAGAAAGGATGTGAATAAACTTCCGGAAAAACTTTCTGGAGCCTTTAAGGCACTGGCCCAGAAAAACCCACAGTTAAAGGATGTACTGGAAAATGTTGATTTTATACAGTTTACCACCAGCAGAGAAAATGCTGAAATTTTGAGGCAACTGGTAGAACTTTTCAGCGAGAAAAAGCTCCGTCATGTATCTCCTGATATTTTAGGAGATGCTTATGAATGGATTTTGAAATATTTTGCTCCGCAAAAAGCCAAAGAAGGTGAAGTTTACACTCCCAGGGAGGTTATACGTCTTCTGGTGGAAATACTTGAACCAAAGCCAGGTGATAGTGTATATGACCCTGCCTCGGCTTCAAATGGCATGCTGATTATTTCCTATAAGCATATTGAAGACAAATATGATAGCTCCGGGGCCAACAAGCTCTTCCTTTATGGACAGGAATTCAACCCGAAGACTCTGGCACTTGGTAGAATGAACCTTTATATCCATGACATTAAAAATGCTCATCTTGCCTATGGAAATACACTGCTTTATCCCAAGTTTAAGGAAGGCGACGTACTGAAGAAGTTTAATGTGGTTATAGCAAATCCTCCATGGAATCAGGATGGCTACTCTGAGGAGACTATTAAAAAAGGGGAGTTCTGGAAGAAGCGTTTTAGCTACGGTTTCGTGCCTAAGCAGTCGGCAGACTGGGCATGGATTCAGCACATGGTGGCCAGTGCTAAAGATGATACAGGAAGAGTGGGTGTTGTTATTGATAATGGCTGTCTCTTTCGTGGAGGGAAGGAAAAGACCATCAGAACAAAGATACTTGAGAAAAAACTGATTGAGTGTGTTATTCTCCTTCCTGAAAAACTGTTTTACAACACAGGAGCCCCTGGTGCTATTATAATCCTGAATAAAAATAAACCTGAAGAAAGGAAAGGGAAGGTTCTGTTTATCAATGCATCCCAGGAATTTGAACAGCACCCTGAGGTTAGAAAGCTTAACCGCCTGGGTGACAAACATATCCAGAAGATTGTCAGAGCTTACAGTGAATTTGACGGTGGCGATGGCTTTGCCAGGGCAGTGCCTTTGGAAGAGATAAGGGAAAATGACTATAACCTGAATGTCACCCTCTATGTCTTCCCGGAGGAGGAACTGGAAGAAATCGACGTGGCCCGGGAATGGAAGGAACTCAAGGGCATTGATAGGGATATAATAGATGTTGAGGAAAGGATTGAGGGATATTTGGAGGAGCTGGGTTAGATGGGGATAAGACATAATTCTAATGATAGGCTTGAAGGATTAATGTACATTTTGAACAGGTATGACTATTTGTTCTTCTTTATTGCACCTGTAATACTGACAGTAATTTACTTATTACCAATGAATATAAAAGAAGTTTTTACTTTAAACCCATCACATCCAACGTTATTAACTATGTTCCTTTCCAATTACACTCAGATAGGTTTTTCAGGATATGCAGCCAATTTGATTAACTATCTTATCCTAATCTTTTTAATATTTAATATTAAAACCAATAAGAAAATATTATATCTATCTTCATTTCTAATTTTCATTGTTTTACCTTTTATATCTTCTTTTTTAAGCGATGTTTATTTTATACTACATCCATCAATCTGGGGATTTTCTGCAATTGTTGCAGGTTTCACGGGTTATTTTCTTTATGCAGTCTATAATTACTTAAAAAGTGTATTAACTGTTCCAGTTAAAGGAAAATTTCTGTGGTTACTTTTAGTTATAAATTTTTCGATAGTGGGGATTTTCAATTCAAGGGCTCCAATATTTACAAAAATCATCTTTGTAATTATTTCGATAGCTTTTCTTTTAATTAATCTAAAAACACTAAATGAAATATACAAGCACTATATTAAAGAATTTAAAGAGCTTGCTAATTATTCGCTTATTAAGAGGTTGTACAGGGTATTCTTTTTTCTATTAGCTTTTATTTGTTTGTTCTCACTACATGGATTGATACCTTTAGAAATAAAAAAGGGTAACATAACTATCAATATTCTGGCTCACTATGTAGGCTATTTTTTTGGTTTAGTTATACCTTTAGTCATCGAAAAGGCGCTGCAATTTCATCAGTCAGGTGAAAAATTAAGCTGGAGGATTTCAAGATGACAAAACTTAAACAAACTTTTATTGTAGAGCTCCCGGAAGAGTGGGAGTTTTTAAAAATAATAGACTTGTTTGAAGTCAAAACAGGAACTACGCCCCCAACAAAACAGAAAGAGTTTTGGGAAAATGGGGATGTTAATTGGATTACTCCAGCAGATTTGAATAAAGTTAATGGGAAAATCTACATTAAAAAAAGTCATAGAAAAATAACTGATAAAGCACTAAGAGATACAAACTTAAATTTATTGCCCAAAGGTTCAATTATACTTTCAACGAGGGCCCCGGTTGGATATGTTAATGTTCTCTCTAAACCTTCAACTTTTAACCAGGGATGTAAAGGTCTTCTTTCGAGAGATATTAGAACGGTTAACACAGAATTTTACTATTACTATCTATTGACCCAAAAAACATATCTTGAAAATCTAAGTTCTGGAAGCACTTTTAAAGAATTGTCAAAGGACCGACTTAAGAATTTTCATATCCCACTTCCTCCATTCCCCGAACAGAAAAAAATTGCCGAAATCCTTTCCACTGTAGACGATGCAATCCAGAAGGTCGGCGATGCCATCGCCAAGACTGAGCGCCTTAAAAAAGGGCTGATGCAGGAGCTTCTGACTAATGGTATAGGGCATGAGAAGTTTAAGGATTCAAAGGTGGGAAGGATTCCTGAAGAATGGGAAGCGACCAATCTTGGTGAAGTGTCAACAGATTTTATCAGTGGAGGAACACCTTCTACTAAAAATCCAAAATACTGGAATGGTAATATTCCGTGGATGACAAGTGCACATATTAATGGAAGAACGATAGCTACCGGAATGAAAAATATAACGGAAGAAGGTCTTAATAACAGTGCCTCAAACGTTGTTCCAAAAAATAGTATTTTGTTGGCTACGAGAGTAGGGATAGGAAAAGTAGCAATTAACCTCGTTGATATTGCCATCAGTCAAGACCTTACTGGAATAGTTCCTAACACCAAAAAGATTGATCATGAGTTTGTTTGTTGGTTTATTACTAGCAATCCCAATAAATTGAAAGCTCGTGCACAAGGGAGTACCATAAAAGGACTCCTACGAACGGGAATTGAAAAATTAGATATCCCCCTCCCCCCACTCCCCGAACAGAAAAAAATTGCCGAAATTTTAAGCACTGTCGATAAAAAACTAGACCTCGAAAAACAGAGGAAGGAGAAGCTGGAGAGAATCAAAAGAGGGCTGATGAATGATTTGCTCACAGGAAGGAAAAGGGTGAAGGGAACGAGTCGATTAATAATTTAGACCAGGAAATTTTATCATGTATGTTAATAAATTATATAATTACGAAGAGGAGATTGAAGAGGTAGAAAAGATGTCCTGTGTCCCTGCGACAGTGGAAAAACACAAGAAAAGTTGTATGACTAAGTGAGAAGGAGAGGATAGACCCATGAAGAGCAGAAATGAAATCTTTGAAATTTTGAGAAAGGAACTCCCTTATCTGAAGAAGAAATTCCATGTCAAAACAATAGGGCTCTTTGGCTCCTATGCCAGGGAGGAGCAGGCAGAAAAAAGCGATGTTGACCTTCTGGTGGATTTTAAAAAACCAGTAGATTTCTTTATACTTATTGACCTTGAGGATTATCTATCCAATAAGCTGGGGGTAAAAGTTGAGGTCGTAACTCCAGGGGGTATAAAAGAAAGAATGAAACCATACATCATGAGGGATGTTGTCTATGTCTGAAAGAGACCAGAAGTTGTTCTTGGAGGATATACTGGAAGCCATAGAAAGGATAGAAGAATACACTGACTCCATGGATTACGAGGACTTTTTAGAGGACAGAAAAACTGTAGACGCCATATTGAAAAATCTGGAAAATATTGGCGAAGCTGCAAAAAACCTGTCAGAAGATATTAAGGAAGACCATCAGGAAGTGCACTGGAAGAAAATAGCAGGTATGAGAGACAAGCTGATTCACGGGTATTTTGGCGTGAACCCTCAAATCGTCTGGGAAACAGTTCAGACTAGAATACCTGAATTAAAGATTCATATCAAGAAGATTTTATCTGAGGTAAACTAGGAAAATGGATACATTTTCAGAAGAAACTCTTGAAAACGACATGGTAGAAAAGTTCCAGCAAAAGGGCTGGAGGTTTGTGCCAGCCAGTGAACTGGAAAGGGATAGTCTCGAAGAGCCATTACTATTCAGTAGTCTCATCAGGTCCATAAAAAAGATAAACTCTGGTTCAGGATTGGGCAATGAGGAAATAAAACAGGTCATTGATGAGCTCAAATTCTTGTCAGGTAACGAAGGTACAAAAAAAATTCTGGCGTTCTTCAAATCTGGCGTTCCCGTAAAATTTGAAAAGGAGAGGGTTTTAAAGCTGGTTCAGCTTTTTGATTATGACACTTTAGAAAACAACGACTTTATCATATCAAGGCAGATGGTCTACAAAAGCGGTGATAGTGAAATAAGGACAGACATAATGCTATATGTCAACGGAATACCGCTGGTTAATCTGGAGCTCAAAGACCCTACAAGCTTTTCCCAGACATGGTATGACGCCTACAGCCAGATTAAATACTATGAAAAGGAAATCCCCGAGCTTTACAAATATGTGCAGATAGGGGTTGCAGCAGAGCAGACAGCCAGATATTTCCCTATAGTATCCTGGCAGGAAGAAGTAAAGAATCACCTCTGGCGTGAAGGTTCTGCCAGAGATGACATTGACGCAATAATTGAAATGCTTACCCCGGAAAGACTCCTGGACATTATCAGGAATTATATTTTTTACAGGGTAGAGATGGGAGAGGCCACCAAAGTAATTGCAAGATATATGCAATACAGGGCTTCAGAAAAAATAGTTCAGAGGGTACTGAATAACCTGGAAGGAATAGAAGACAAAAAGAAAGGTTTAATCTGGCACTGGCAGGGTTCCGGTAAGACTCTGACAATGATTTTCGCAGCCAATAAGCTCTATCACCAGAAGCAACTGGAAAACCCAACTATATTCTTCATTGTGGACAGGAACGAGCTGGAAGACCAGCTTCGAGATGAGTTCTTTTCTTTAGACATTATTGAGCCAGAGATTATTGGTTCCATAAATGAATTAAAAAGAGTGCTGGAATATGACGATGGCAGGGGTAAAAGAGGCATATTAATAACCCTGATTCATAAGTTCAGGCCTGATGAATTAAGAGATTTTCAAATTGAACTGGAAGAACAGTCAAAGAAAAAAGAGACAATCCAGAACAGGAAAAATGTGATAGCATTCATTGACGAGGGTCACAGAACCCAGTACGGGACTCTCGCAGGTCAGATGAAATCGATATTAAAAAATTCCTTCTTTTTTGCCCTCACAGGCACTCCCATCTCTAAAGAGGGCAGGGATACCTATAAAGAGTATAGCTACCCTCCGGAAGAAACCTATCTCGACAGGTATTTTATAACAGACTCTATAAAGGACGGCTTTACTGTAAAGATTGCATACCAGCCCAGGCTGGAGAAGGAAGTACATCTGAAAAAAGAGATGCTTGATGTCTTTTTGAGTGTGGGACTTGAAGAGATTCCAGTGGATATAAAAGATGAAGTAGAAGAGAGAGTTAAAAAAAAGCTGAATCATATAAATATGTTCTTAGAGGATGAAAAAAGGATTCAAATTGTAGCAAGAGACATTGCAAAGCACTTCAAGGAAAACGTTGATGGAAAATTCAAGGCTATGGTGGTAACCGCCACCAGGAAGGCATGTGCCCGCTATAAGAGTGCGCTGGACAGTTATCTCCCTGAAAATTATTCTGAAATCGTCATGAGTTACAATAAAAAGAAAGACCAGGAAATCATTCAGTTGGCTGTAAGGGAGGCAAGGGGAAGATACGGCGATGAAGATTACGACGACATAAAAAAAGGAGTGGTAGGAAGATTCAAGGAGGAAGAATATCCGAAAATCCTCATAGTTACCGAAATGTTACTTGCTGGTTTTGATGCACCTGTTCTTCAAACAATGTATCTGGACAAACCTTTAAAGGAACACCGCCTGCTCCAGGCAATAGCCAGGACAAACAGGCCCTATAAAGATGTAAAGGAAGCTGGCCTCATAATCGATTACGTGGGGATATTGAAGGAAATCAAAAAGGCCTTTGAAAAATACGGTAGAGAATATAGGGGTGTTATTGATGATTTTGAGAGCTTGAAAAGGGAGTTTATTGATTTAATTAACGAGATTATGGAACTTTTGCAGGATGTCCCCAAAGACCAGTATGACAGGGAGACACTGCTAAAAGCTGTTGCGGTTCTTACGACTAATGAGGATGACACCAGGAAGTTTCTGGAGAATTACAGGACATTAAGAAAACTTTTCGAACTTTTAGGACCCAGCGAAATTAAAATTGAATTGCTCTCGGAATACAGATGGATATCTGCAATTTATACATATTATATGAAAACAGTAAGAAGCGAGACAGATTCTGAGAAATATATTCAAAAATATTTCGAAAAGACTGTAAGATACGTACACGAAACCATTGAGTTCGAGACTCTGGAAAAAAACCTGCCGATAATAGAATTTAATGAGGAATATCTGAAAAATCTGCAAGAAAAAATAGAAAGTAAAGAAGAAAAGGCCGCAAACATTGTTTTTACTCTGAACCGATATGTTCTTGTAGAAAAACATGATAATCCGATTTATGAGACATTAACTGATAAAATAGAACGGATTTTAGAGCTCTGGAAACAGAAGACCAAAGATTTTGAACAAATATATCTGGAAGGCTACGGGGCAATAGAGGAGTTGAACAGGCTTGGAAGGAGACAGAAGGAACTGGGT
>BDTY01000053.1 GCA_002897955.1 archaeon BMS3Bbin15 | reverse complement strand
GCGATAGATTTATTGAAGGATATAATTACGCTTAGAAATAAGATTGCTCCCTTTCATCCACCATCAGAAAGAGAGTCTTCAGAGATTCTGAAAAAATTAGGAATTGTTTTGACTGCATCATCAACAACGGAATGGCAAAGGAACGCAGATATTTTATTAAACAAATTTCTATCAGCACTTCAAAAAATAAGAGAACATCTTTCATCCTTAGCACTGGCGGGGTGAAAATCATTCTTAACTATCCTTCTTTTCACCCTTCTATATCTTGATTTGGGTCAAAAACACATATTTCAGGCTTCTGTCAAATTCATTTTTCGAATAAATTAGTAAGGGATAAGGGAAAGTTCAAGAGAAACGTTCTAAGAGATGTCAAAGTTGGGGTTAAAGACAGAGGCAGAGTAGCCTTAAAGACGACCATATTCCTTATGAGCCCTTTCAATAGTCATAACCTTCAGGATTTTCACCTCATGTTTATCCTCGTACACCAGATAAAAAGCTGTAAAACTCCTGCCTATGTGGAGCCTATAGAGAGTTTTACCTCTGTAAGTAAGCTTTTCTTTATCCCCTTTCCCGCCTCCAGGATAGGGATTTTCCCCCAGCTTTTTGAGGTTCTTTCTTACTATTTCTCTGCTTTTCTCAGGAAGACTGACAACATATTTCAGGGCTTCTCTATCAATCAGGACTTTCCAACCCATTTATTTCAACTCGACAAAGTCTCCCCGCTCTTCTATACTGTGCATCTCCTCAAAAAGACGAGCCTTTTTGTGTTCCTCAATCATTTCCTCTAAAAGCTCATCATAGGTTTGGTCCGCCCTTTTCAACTGGCTGAGCTTCTGCCAGACTCTATCAGTGACAGGTATCTCTTTTTTTGCCTCCATGTAAATATTAACAATTTTTAACATTCATATCTTTACTGTTTTCTTAATACCTGCTACCTTTATGTCCTATACTTCCCTATACTTCCACCACCTTAACCCATTCATTCCCTTTTATTTTTGATACACTCCATAATATCTTTATCAGCAGTTATTCTCTCATATACCTTTTCAATGGCTTCCCTTTTTTTCTTCATCTGAGTTCAAACATTTTCAATATCACCGTTAATGGCTTTGGATTCACAAATTTGCTTATCGCCATCCTTAATCTTAATTATAGGGTACCATGGTCTATGTTCATAAAAGTCAAAAGAAATAAGAGGTTTGTTTTCTCCTTTTTTGCCACGCATATTGGGCCTGATTTTTGGGAATACTCCAGCTTCAGCAACAGCAATTGCATTTCGGGAGGTTGCTTTGGCCATTTTGACGGTTACCACAACTAATCCGGTAGTTGCTCCAGCCATTGAAGAGTTACCCAAGATTGAATATCCATGTTTTCACCTTATTTGAATTCTAAATTTACATCTCCAATCTCTATATCTGTTTTCTTTCAACTTCTCGAAGAATAAATTATTATGCTGTGCTCTCCATCAGAGTTGCATCAAACCTGTAATTGAGGATAGTATAAGTTCATATGTTCTTCCATCTGCAAACTATCTAATGGACTTTTTGCCTTACCTATTTCTTTATTGCCTAAGAGAAACATAATTCCAGGGGAGATAATGACAGAAAAAGCCTTTGAAAATGCCATAAAAATCGACCTTGCCATAGGAGGATTAATTACAGCGAATATATATTACCACCTTACGAGTAGCAAAAATAAAAATTGCGGATGATGCTCATTAAAATATACAAACTTCTTTTTGTTTCTCAACTTGAGTATGATGAAAAAAGCTGGTTGGAGTTGAGAATATCCATATTTCTTACTACCATAATACATTTTTAAGATGCAAAGATAGCAATTACTAAAACCTACTAATAACTACTAAATTAGTAGGTTGATTAAAAATGAAACTCCCTGAAAAACCAATGAATTGGAAAGAAATATCTGAAACATATAGAGTTATTTATCAAACTGCAAGAACGGATTTATAGATAAGAAGATATCTGGGAAAGCATTCATATTCTCTTTTAATGAAATAAGCCCCTCTTTTTCTTCTATTAAGTGATTCTAAAATTGCAACGATTAAACTACTCCAGCTAAAGCAGTAAAAACAAGAGAGTAGTTCACCCCCATTCAAACAGCTACAAAAAATGTGCCCTTTAGATACTCCTTTTTTTCACTGTCTTGTGATGATAGATGAAGAAAAAGCAATCAGTATGCTCGGTAGTAAAAGTGTCAGGAAGATAGCCGAGAGGATTATAGATAGGCTTGCGGAGTCTCATAAAAACAGGGGGGATGGCATGTATCTGTTGTCTTTACGTAGCCACATGCTGGAAGTACACACAGAGAAAGGACGAGAGAAATTAATGAGAATCATAAATTCTAACAGTGACGAAAGCAACCCCGATGATTTCCTTTCACAACCCGGGCTTGTCAATATCACAAAAGAGTTCGTGAATGAACTCGTCAGGGAACTCAATCAGATGGACACTGTCGAAAAGAAGGTAGAAAAAAAGCAGACCACAAAGAAAAAAGCATCCGAAACCGAAGAGGTCATCATCAGAGGGAAACGGTTAAAGGACCTCATAGAAAAAGATTCTCCGGAAAGTGAGGTAAAAAAACCACAGAATCCAAAGAAGCTGTTGAATCTGAAACTAAAGAGCCGCAGGGCAACCTCCGATGTGTAAGTATTAATCAAAAAGACACAGAAGAGAAGGAGGGTCTGGATGATTTGGACAAAAAGGCCACCACGGAAAGTGAAAACGCGGCTTTAGTAAGTAGATTATCAGAAGTTGTAGAAAATAACAAAAAACTTCGTGAGGAAGTAAAACGCCTCAAACAGGAGATGAGTACAACCCTGCATGATATTGAATTGTGCAGGGAGGAGAAGAAAGCATACTCACGTAAACTCACACAGTTATCGGAAGATATGAGATATTACTTTACTACATCTAAAAAACAGAAGATAAAGAGCCTGTTGAGCATTATTAAAGTAATGAAAGGTGAAAGAGGAGTAATCAAAACCATTGAACTTATAAAAATTCTGGAATGGAAGAAAGCGAGAGTGCACAAAAATCTCAACCGCCTGATTGAACTTGGTATTGTGTCGAGAAGGAGTATAGGGGTGTATAGCCTTGCCAATGATTTTTTGCGGATAAACAGTGATGACGAGCTGAAACAACTATTATTAGCTAAAATGGTAGCTGAGGAGCTAAAAGATTTGTGAGGAAGTACAATGTGACGTTCTCCCGCGGCTAAAGTCCGTGGGTAGTTTACGAGATTCAATTATGCGATTGGGATTGTTTGTCTTCCCATATAAGAGCTTCTCTGAACCATTCAGGAAACATTTTAGTGTTATTATTATATAAACGTCCAAAGTCATTGTCTAATATGTATGTATCCGAATAATCATATTCACTTCTAGTTGTCCTTCCATAGGCTTGAACAATTTCTATTATAGTTTTCCAATAATACCATTTTATATCTTTTTTCATTCTTTGTTTTATTCGTTTGTCTACTGTAATCCCAAATGGCACTTTTGCGAGAATATTCACTCTACACATATCATCTTTTAAGTCAATTCCCTCTGTCATTTTTACAGATAAAAATATTCTGTTTTTTCCATTTTTAAAATTATCCAAACTTTTTTCCCTATCAATTTTAGATTGAAGCATTACTCTTTTATCTGTTTTAATTAATCTTGCTAAATCGTTAATATTTTTATAAGTGTGTGCATGAACAATTATATTATCTCCCTTATACTCCTCACATATTTGGCTTAGTTTCTTAGCCAAAATCGGAAGTGTTTTTTCTCTGTGGTTATATGACATTTTACCTGTTTGAATATAATATATTAATCTGTTTTTTTTATTAAATGAAGAAGGCACTGATATAAATGTTGCTGTTTTACCATTCAGTCCAGTTTCTTTCATAAATCTGTCTTTATCTAAAAAAGTAGCACTTGTGCACAGTATTTTGTTTCCTCTCTCCCATAGCAATTTATTCAGGAATCTTCCAACAGTCAAAGGTGTGAATTTTATACTTGTTAAATTGTCTTCTGCCACCCATTCGTGTCCTTTGGAAATTTCACTGTCTAATTCTTCTATTTGTGATAGAATATTTTTTTCTTCGTCAATTTTAAAATGTATTTTACTTATTTGGTTCATACCTTTTTCAACTTCTCTTCTTAATTCCCCTGACATTTTTTCTTTTTTATTTTTCCCTTTCTCTTCCTGCTTGATTTTATAAATTAATTTCTCTCCTATTCTTTTCTGTTTAATACTATTTAATTCTATATTATCTAGCATTTCTTTTCGTTTACTCATCATATATCCAATACATTCTTGAATTGTTGTATTGGTGGGTGTATCTTTTAAAATATCTGTTTTTTTAATTGTTTTTGTTACAAAGTCTAATATAGTATCATCAAGATTATGGGCTTCATCAACTATAATCAGTTCTCTATCTGTAAATTCAGGAGGCATATGAAAACTATATGTCATATTCATTACGCATACTGGAGAATCGGCACATTCCTTTTTTGCAATTTCATAGGGGCACTCATCTTTACGTTTGCAGAAATAATCACTGTGATTGAAATTAAAATTCTTTTGAGATGTTTTTTTATCTGGGATTTTAGGGGTAATTAATTGACACGGGCCACTATCTGCTGTTCCACCTGTAATGAGGCATGTATAATTCTGTCTTCCCTTTATCACTGGGAGTTTATATTCATCGCCATAAAAATCCTGTAACACTTTCTGTGTTGTTATGATATAAGCGCTGTTAAAACTTTTTGCGACTGCGACATTTACCGCACTTTTTCCAAAACCGGGGGGTGCTTCAATAATCATTACTTCATTATCTTTATTTTCAAATTTGTCTTCTATTTCTTCTATTATTTTTTTTTGGTATTTTCTGTATGTTTCATAAGGAAAATTATCTGTATAACTCAATTTAATTACCTCTTTTATGTTGTTTTGTACATCTTTTCTTTGGGTTCAAAAATATCTCCCTGAAAGTCTTTATTTTTTCTTCGGGGCAGTCCAGTAGCACATAGACGGCCTCTTTACCGTCTTTCAAAAGTGTTGTCGGCAAAGAACCTCCCCAGCCCTAAAGATCCGGCTACGCCCAGGAGAAAAACCCTGTAGCCTACTTCATGGACTTTTCCGCCGGTGATAATGATTTTTGTTTTAATTTTATCACCCTTAACAATACTATACAATATATTATATGTGAAATACATAAAATTTTTGTGTTTCTCCCTGAATCACCTGATTTTTCCCTGCTGGAAAGAATTAATGAATTTAAAACATTATTATTTTCTCGCCCATATCAGATATACTCCTTTTCCTTGAGATAATCTTTCAGGGCATCTCTCCAGTTTCTGGGTTTTATACCATATTTTTCAAGTTTTTCGCTCTCCAACGAGCTGTTTTCAGGCCTGGCAGCCTTTAAGTTAAGCTCTCTGTAAGATATCGACTTTATAGCAATCCCGAAATTCATAAAGCTGAATATAGCACTGGCAAACTCGAGCCATGAGCAGGAGCCAGAATTCGAGCAGTGGTAGATGCCATAGGGTAGATTCTGCTTTAAAATCCTGTGAATAATATCAGCGGCATCCCTCGTATAGGTGGGGCTCATAATCATGTCACCCACAACTTTAATCTCCTCTCTATTCTCCGCCTTCTTTATCATGGTCTCAACGAAATTGCCACCCTTGCCACGGGCTCCTTTAACTCCGTAAAGACTGGAGACTCTGGGTATATAATATCTGGAAGAGTAGTTTCTGGTGAAGATTTCACCTACATACTTACTCAGGCTGTATACATTGATAGGATTGGGTAAATCACTCTCAACATAGGGCTCACCTTTTTTGCCGTCAAACACATAGTCGGTGCCTATGTAAACATTCACAGCGCCAATACTCTCGCAGGCTATTGCCACGTTCTTCGCTCCAGCCGCATTTACTGCAAAAGCTTCCTCTGCTTCATCCTCGGCATCGTCAACCCTGACATAGGCTGCGCAGTTTATCACAACCTCTGGCAGGAACTTAAGGGCATTTATGCAGCCAGACAGGCTTCTAACCTCTATATCCTCATGCCCCAGAGGCACCGCATCTTCCCCGAAAGCCTTTACCAAATCGCTTCCAAGCTGCCCCGTAGCCCCTATTACAGCCACTTTCATAAACTTAGCTCCAGAATCCCTTGCTCTCTTTTTCAAGTCTCTGCTGCAAGGGCTTCCACCACCGTGTATTTTCCCTATACCACTCTACTGTTTTCTTCAGCCCTTCCTCAAAGCCCACCACAGGCTTCCATCCCACTTCACTCTTCACCTTTGTTATATCCAGAGCATAGCGGTAATCATGCCCCGGCCTATCCTTAACGAATTTTATATAGCTTTGAGCCTTGCCCATTATTTTCATGACAGTTTCTGTAACTTCAATATTTCTTCTTTCACTCACTCCGCCCAGATTGTAAATCTCTCCTTCCTTTCCCTTCATAAGAACATCAAAAACGCCACGGGCGCAGTCTTCGACAAAAAGCCAGTCCCTTATGTTTTTCCCGTCTCCGTAAACCGGTACGGGCTTATTCTGCAAGAGGTTGGTTATCATAAGAGGTATGAATTTCTCTGGAAACTGGTAGTAGCCGTAGTTGTTCGAGGGGCGAACAGTAACCGCAGGCAGACCATAGGTAACATTATAGGCTCTGACAAGCATATCCACTGCCGCTTTGGAAGCAGAATAGGGAGAGTTGGGCTTCAGAGGTAAATCCTCTGTAAACTTTCCCTCATCGCTCTCAAGAGACCCGTAGACTTCATCGGTTGAAATATGAAGAAACCTTTTTACTCCGGAGTCTTTGCAGGCTTCGAGCAGTGTCTGAGTCCCGAGCACATTGGTGGTGAGAAAAGGAAACGGTTCTTTTATTGACCTGTCAACATGAGTCTCGGCAGCAAAATTGACCACATAGTCAACATCCTCAACAACCCTGTTTACCAGCTCTCGATTCTCAATCCTTCCGTGAATAAAGGCATACCTGCTATCGCCCTCATAATCTTCGAGATTACCCCTGTTTCCCGCATAGGTGAGGGCATCCAGGTTGACAACCTCATGCCCTGTATTTTTTAGCAAAAACCTGATAAAATTGCTGCCTATAAAACCATAGCCGCCTGTAACAAGCACTCTCATTCTTCATCCACCCTGAAAATACCTTCCTCATCATTCTCATATCTGATTTCATCCACCTTCTCCTTCTTATCCCTGCCGGCGAATAACCTGTTGGGAAAGTTAAAAACATAACCTGGGTCAAGCCCTATATTTCTGTAGGCATGCACAACACCGGGTGGTACCTGCACTGCAACGGGATTATCCTCCCCTACAAATAGCACCCTTTCGTTCATATATGTGGTTGAATCCCTGCGGTTATCCCAGAGAACCAGCTTGAAATTCGAAGGACCGAGAAAGCAGAAGTAGTCAGTCTGCTCGATATGCTCATGAGGTCCCCTTGTAACCCCCGGCATTGTCATTGAGACATAAGACATAACAGGGTAGCTCTCCTTATCAATCTCATCCTGCCTGAACAGTTCAGCCAGCCAGCCCCGTTCGTCAATAAACTTTCTGAGCTCTTTAACCATCACTCCTTCCAAATCTCCCTTCCTGAATTTCAAAGTTCAACCTCCGTATAATCTCCGACATGTAACTTTATTGCCCTGTGTCCCTGATTTCTGGTCAATCTGGCGTTTCTCCCTATCAAACTTTCCTCCAGCCTGTCTATATTTTCCACAGCAACATTATCAAGAATTACGCAGTATTCAATTGCAGAGTCTGAGATTCTCGTATCATTACCAACGCTTGTATACGGGCCAATGAAAGAGTTTTCAATTATGCAGTTTTCACCTATGGCACAGGGACCTCTTATAATACTGTTTATTATTTCTGTTCCCTCTCCGATTTTAACCCTTCCCGTAATTTTGCTTTTTCCATCAAACTCACCCTCAATTTCAGTTTTAATAAACTCGTCAAGCACAACAGCATTGGCACTTAAAATATCATCCTTCTTACCCGTATCCAGCCACCACGAGTTGAGCACTTCCGCCTTCACCTTAAAGCCGAGGTCTATCATCTCCTGTATTGCATCAGTAATCTCAAGCTCGCCACGCCATGAAGGTTTAATCCTCCCTATTGCTTCATGCACCCTGGATGAAAAGACATAAACACCAACAAGGGCTAAATTGCTTGGCGGCTCCTCTGGCTTTTCTACCAGCTTAACCACATTACCCTTTTCATCAAGAACAGCAACGCCGAAGGCACGGGGGTCCTCCACCTCTTTCAACAAAATCAGGGCATCCAGGCTTTCCTCTTCAAACTTCTTTAAAAGTTCCGTAACACCCTCACCAAGCAGATTATCACCCAGATACATTATAAAGCTGTCATTGCCAAGAAATTCCTCTGCTGTCTTTACAGCATGCGCAAGGCCGAGAGGTTCCTGAAGTATGTAGGCTGTATTATCAAAGCCCCAGGCAGAACCGTCTTTTACATAGCTCTTTACATCCTCGCCTGTTTCCTTTGCAATTACAACACCCAGTTCCTTTATTCCCCCGTCTGCGATACGGCCAAGCACATATCCCAGAATAGGTTTATTGCCAACAGGTATAAGCTGCTTTGCCGTGGTAAAGGTAAGAGGTCTGAGCCTTGTTCCCTGTCCTCCGCTAAGTACTAAAGCTTTCATTTAATTGACTCCCTGTGAATTACCCACAGCAAACTGTGGAGTTTTCTCGTGTTAATATTATATATATGTAACGAATATATAAGAAGGACTGAGACATTGAAAGTCCATAACTTCATCTAACTCATTCATTACACAAACTCGACTTAATATACCTTTTTGTTTTACCCGAACACCTTCTCAGTAAAAACTCTTTGCCAATCCCAAGAACTCTGGAAATTAACGAAGTATATACTCATTTATCATCCGGAATATTTCCTCTTTTTGCCTGGTATTTAAAGAAATAGTTCCACCACCTTTATGAGATATTAGATATCCATCATGGATAAGAGAATCCACAATTTTTCTCACCCTCTTACCATCACGTTTTATTTTCTTCATTATCCATCCTGTAACAGTATCATATGGCAGGTAAGCCTCACCCCACGCACCTTTTCTTGCGAGCTTGTGAAATATTGTTGCAATAATTTCCCTATCATTTAAATCCTGTCTTTCCATAGTAAAGTACTCTGTTGATACCTTTCAACGGTAAGGTTAATAAACTTTTCTGTCATATATTATAATAAATTATAATAAGTAATTTAATAAGAGAGGAGTGTTAAATAAATGGAAACAGAATCGCTGTTACTAAAGGTTTTTGGAAAGTCACCCCAGATGAGGATAGTTGATTTCTTCATTGACAACAGGCTCTTTGACTTCTCGAAAAAGGAGATTATAGAAGAGGTCGGCATGAGCAAGACAACTTTTTATAAGGTATGGGGAGAGCTTGAGAACTTTAAAATAGCAAAAGTAAACCGAAAATTTGGTAAAACAAAACTCTATACATTGAATACCGAAAGTGAGATTGTCAAGAATCTCCTGCAAATAGAAAGACAGCTTATCATAGAACTTGCTGATAACAAACCAGAGTCTCGGGCGGTTGTAGAGGTGTAATCAATTCTCACTCTATAAAAACCATCTTTATTTTTCTATGTCATCCTGTATTCTCTTGGGTTTTCCCCTCGATAATTTCGTATGTTTTTATATTTTCTATATGCACTTTATCTAATTTTTGCCACAGTCATGCTCAGCTTCTTTGAAATCTCCCAGACAGCCCATAAATTTGAATCTCGGCAGGTTGAACCACATTTCTGCCATACTCAAATTCGCTCAGCTTTAGTTCTTCTGTACCTGCAAACTTTGAGGCATCGAGTATCTCAATTTCAACAACTCTGCTTCCTCATCAGGGAAATATTTTATATGCATAACTTCCACACCTTTTTGATATTCCTCCGGCATGATAAGAAAACATTGGCCTAAAGTTTTTATCACCAGCGGTGTATTTCACACAGCCATGGCTAACCCAGCCCTCCTCTTATCATCGCATGGCTCAATTCAGATGGGCTATAGGAACGATTCTATAAGGCTTCTCGATAACCCCGTATATTTTTTTACTGCACCTATAAATATGTTTTTCTGCGCGCTGCCACGCATTATGTAAATATCGGCAAAGTCTTCCATGCCCTCAAGCTCTTTTATAATCAGCCTGTTTTGGGCCTGTGATAACTTCCAGCTCCTCCTCTCCATGTAACGCTTAATCTCTGCCAGGACATTTATGTAATGGCCTATGCCTTTAGCCCTGTCACTGGAAATATTCTTGACAGAACCGCAGTACTCGCAGAAAGCATGCGGCTGCAGAAGACCGTTCAGCGAGGGAAGCCACACACGCTCATAAGTGGATTTGTGGATATGCGTAATAACTCTTTTTACCCTCACTGGAAACCTCCTCCCAACCAGCAATGTCGTGCGATATTTCTACACTGTTGCATCATAGTTCTCTAATGCATATATATTTTGATGCACATATATATACTTTTCGAGGTAGAAATTTCACTGCCGTGCCTTCCCCGAAAGTACCCCGCCACCCACAGACGTGCCTCTGTGTAGACGCAGGGTCTTTAGCAAATAAGACGTGTTACTATGGCTCATACAGATTATCTGTAAGCGGTCTTTCTAAAATCTACTCTTTTATGATATTGAGGGTTGACTGACGCGGAGGGTGAAATGTTGACCAGATAGATTATAAATTAAGGTATTTCTCTGGTAACTTTTATCTCGCCATGTTCTCCTTCATAATCAGCCAATACTTCTTCCAATCTCTGCCTGAGTTTTTTTGCTGCTTCAGGGGTAAACATGATTAAGGCATCTGAAATATAATCGTCAACGCTCTCCTCTTCATCATCTTTCCTTCCAGGGAATTTCTCATTCATAATTTCTAGCCTGATATCCACATCAGTGCTATTCACCAGCAGATTGGTGACATAATACTTGGAAAAGTTAGGCGTCCTGACAATTTTAAATTCTTCGTCTACCAAAAGATTCCCCCCTTACGCAGAGACACTGGGATATGCCCTCTTTTCCATCCAGGGCTTGTATGGGACTATGACAACAGCCTCCTGTTCTTTCTCAGGTTGTTCTTCAGGGAACTTAGACATATCGGAATCAATACCTCTGGCAAAACTATCTCTGATAATCAACATAGCAGACCTCAGACCAAGTGAAGTAAGATAAACTTTATCTGCTTTTATTCCAATAAAACCCCTCTCACTCAATCTTTTAAAAACTTCATCCCTTACCCATAGTTCCTTTGGAACTGCATTTTTCTGACTGAATGCCTTTTTGAAGTACAGCGAAGATAGCAGGATTTGTGTCTCATCCAGCTTTTCAAGGTCAGGAGGAAGTCTCGTCACTTTCAGCTTGCTCCCATCCTTTCCCACCTGGGGTACTCTGTTGTGCACAAGGCTTATGATATTCATGTACTTTTCCACAGTAACCCTGTGATGACCTGTAGCTTCGGCCAATTCAGCTATGGTAAAAGTCTCTCCTATGCCTTTTGATCTCAGAAAATTTGAGATACCGTATATTATATCAACCGGATCACGCCTCATTATTATCAACCATCCTGAAATTATAATTATTCATACATACTGTTATGGGGGAGTATACATTGTAGTGTAACAATCTTTATATTGTAGTATACTTATTCACAAGTAAAACTGTTATTTAAACCTGTCGGATAATATGAAAGTTTCGAATTGTGTGTGTCTTATTACAATAGTTGCAGGGAATTTTAATTGGGTCATATGAATCTCCGACCCCTACAGTTATTTTTTCTGTTTTTTTCTCTCCCATATTAGGGCATTCAACTTCTACATACACTTCTGCCTTAAAAAAATCACCGTCTTCTTCCTCATTTACCTTAGAATAAGTGATTTTTATGAGTTTGAGAAATTTGGAACCGCTAATTGTTGACCGTATTAAATCTACAAGCACAGGATTTATAAATTCCTTTATATCTGGACGGTTTTCACCCTCCGGTTCAGTGACTGATTTCCAGTAAGTACTCAGATTGTCTTTAATATCATTGAAAATGGGCTCTACTTCTTTACTTGGGGAGAGTGTATAAACAATATCATCTGATTTGGGTTTTGACTTTAGAAAACCCTTTTTGTGTAACTGTTTAAGTGCTTTACTAACTCTCTCCCTATAATCCTGCTGTCCTGACTTCTTGTGAGGGAGCTGTCTCCTTATTTTGCCAGAATCTATTGTAACCCGCCATAACATCTATTCTTTATCATTATGCATAAAATAAGGATTTCCTGATTACTAATGCCACCAGATATCTTGTCCATTAATGAATCAGATCAATATGATTCCTATTTAAAACTTTCATCTCCTTTATTCACTTTCATCCCCATGCTTTTGTATGAAAGGCAAGGATTAGAACAGATACTTCTGTTTTAGTCCCTTCCTATGGTGAGTGTATTTCTACCCAGCAGGCTATATCTCTATTCCGGCTTTTGTCAGAGCTATCTTTATTTTTTCTATGTCCTTCTGCATTCTGCCAAATCTTTCCTCTAAAATCTCATTTGTTTTTCTCTGCTCTCCATGCACATTATCTACCTTTTCTCCCACACTTCTTATTTCCAGAGTGAATCCCTCCCGGGTTATCTTTATTTCTTCGATGGTTTTGTCCTGTTTCTTTCCAACGGCATCTACTTTTTCTCCAACGGCATCCACTTTTTCTCCAACGGCATCTACTTTTTCTCCAACGGCATCTACTTTTGCTCCAACAACATCCACTTTTGCTCCAACGGCATCCACTTTTTCTCCAACAACATCCACTTTTGCTCCAACGGCATCCACTTTTTCTCCAACAACATCCACTTTTGCTCCAACGACATCCACTTTTTCTCCAACAACATCCACTTTTTCTCCAACGACATCTACTTTTCCTACAACAACATCCACTTTTTCTACAACAACATCTACTTTTCCTCCAACCACATCCACTTTTTCCCCGACAACTCTAATTTCTCTTAATGCATCATCCTCCTTCTCAATCATAA
>BDTY01000052.1 GCA_002897955.1 archaeon BMS3Bbin15 | reverse complement strand
CCCTTCCTCCGAACCCTCCGAACATGGCAATCCATATTGCCCAGTTAGCTATCATTGTAATTACTCCCGCAATCGTTGCTGCCACTGCGCTTATAAGAGTATCGCGATTTTTCACATGCGTCAGTTCATGACCAAGTACACCTTCCAGTTCATCTGAATTAAGCAGTTTTAGAATCCCTGTGGTTACCGCCACAGCCGCATGTTTCGGGTCTCTTCCTGTTGCAAAGGCATTTGGCGTTTCACTCTGTACAATGTATACCTTTGGCATTGGTATTTTAGCATTTCGGGTAAGATTCTCAACTATTCTGTAAATTTCAGGCGCTTCCTCTCGAGTTACCTCTTTGGCCCTGTACATCTTAAGTACAATCTTATCGCTGTACCAGTAGCTGCCAAAATTCATTACAATAGCTATAATAAAGGCGAAAATCATGCCTGTTACTCCGCCTATTATTCTACCAACTATAACAAGAAGACCTGTAAGAAATGCAAGCAATAATGTGGTTCTGATAATATTTCCCATCGTTTCACCTTTTTCTTACTTTCAGTAAATCTAACATTGTAAACCTTAGCAAAAATATGCAGACAGGTAATATCTTATTTATTTGTGAAGTATATGTTCTCCCCGTCCATTCCCAGTTCAACAAATTTGCCTGTACTAAGAATCCTATAACTCTCTTTTATTGGTGCCACTCTCTTCCAGGGGCCTATAATCGAGTTTTTAACTATTCTAACTCCACCTCCTCCAATGACAGGTACACGTTCCAGCGGGTCGCCAGGATAGTCTACATTTAAGTCGGCGTCAATCACACTTCCATCCTCTACTGTTGTGAATCTCCCCAGAATACATCCGTTCAGCCTTACATTTTTGCCAATATTTACAAAGCTCATGATTACCGAATTTTCTATAATACTGTTCTCTCCTATAATGCAGGTATGACCTATGGAGGAGTCTTTTATTTTTACGCCATCTCCTATGGTGCATTCCCTGCCTATGAGCACATGCTCTCCTAAATTAACTCTTGCAAGCCCACTGTTTCTTGTGAGTGTTGTGGGATGAATCCATCTGTTTTCGTCCACATTATGTTCAAGTACAACAACATTCTTTATCTTTCCATGGAGTATGTCAAGGGTGGTTCTCAAAAACCGTCCAGGGCTACCAACGTCAGTCCAGTATCCATTTAGTAAATATCCATATACAGGGTAACCCTTCTGGGTTAAATAAGGCATTACATCCCCGCCTATATCTCTAACTCTATCTCCCATCTCCTTAAAAATTTCTATTATATCAGGTGAAAACAGATATATTCCTGCATTTATAAGCCTGGAAGGTGCTTCTTCTGCTCTGGGCTTCTCCACAAATCTGTGTATTTTGAGGTCTCCATCCGCTTCGGCAACACCAAACTGGGTAACATCCTCTTCGGCATCAAGCTCTTTGAGGACGACTGTTAAAAGTGCATTTTTCTTCCTGTGCCAGCTTATCAGTCCTTTCAAGTCGATATTGGCAATATTATCTCCACCTATCACCAGTATCTCATCTTTTATATTATAGTAGTCCATGCAGTAACGCACAGAATCAGCACTGCCCTTATCAGCATAATTTGGCTGGTATCTGAATTCTTCCTTTGTATTTATACCAAGTCGGCTGAAGAAAGCCTCACCATCCTTGAAGTACTTGTTCAGTTGTGCAGTGTTATCATAGCCCTTACTCGCAAGTGTAATCTTCCTGCATCCCTGGTTTACCAGAGGTTCCAGCATTCTTGTCAGTACAGCTATATTGCACATATCTATTATAGGCTTTGAAATATTCAGTGAAAGAGGGTATAAACGCGTTCCCTTTCCTCCCACAACAGCGATTACTTCGATGTCATCAATATGCATATATGCAATTGTCAAACCACAATATATAATTGTTATGTAACACTGCACGGTCAACACAAAGTTCCGTATATATATGAACCTGAAATGTAACTCACGTGAACTATCCACGGCTAAAGCCGTGTGCTTCCTTAGTCATAGGTGGAGCTTGTGTTAGACCTCGAACAGGCATAAAATCGGTGTATCTCAACCCTACTTTTTTCAATCCTCTGTGTAATATATTTATGGCAGCATTAACATGCCTATCAAGAACCAACCCACAATAAGGGCATTTGTATATTTTAATATTGAGGTTTTTCTTGACTATTTTACCACAAGAGGAACATTCTTGAGACGTGTTTTCAGGGTTTACAAAGGTTACTATTTTACCAGCCCACTCCGCCTTGTACGCAGTAAACGATTGTAACATATTCCAGGATACGTCCGATATGGATTTAGCTAAATGATGATTTCTAATCATGTTCTTTATCTTCAAATCTTCAAAAGCTATAAAATCATATTTCTCTACCAGCTTATTGCTAAGGTTTTGATGAAAATCTGCCCTTTGCTGTCTAATATGTCTGTGAACCTTAGCCACTTTAATCCTATGTTTTTCTATAGGCAGTTGGTACAGTTCTGCCTGTAATTTCCTGCTATCAGGAGAAGTGTTATACAAATGCCTGCATGTATCCAGAGTCGCCTCTAATGCAACTCTCTGCTCTTTGTTTAGATACAGCCTGTATTTGTAGCTCTTATGCATTATACATCCACTCTTCATTATATTTCTACTATTTTTATAAGTATATAACTTTTATCCTTATTTTTATCATTATATTAAAATTTACGATTCATTATCCAATTAGTTATAGATATTCCAATATGTTTTAAATATTAACGCATTCATCCAACGACTAAAGTCGTTGGTCTTCTGCTATGTTTTTCATAAAGGGTTGGAGATGATGGCATCCCAAATTTTTTATTCTTTTAACACAATATAATTATATGGAAATCAAAGAATTTCATTCTGTAGTAAGTATTGCTGAAGCGAAAGAGAGACTTTTTTCTAGCTATAAGCCAGAACCAGAGTCTGAGCATGTAGCTCTCGACCAGGCACTTTACAGAGTTGCTGCCGAGCATATAATAGCTCCAGTGGATGTTCCTCCTTTCGATAGAGCAAGTATGGATGGTTATGCTGTGCTTGCAAGAGATACTTTCTATGCTGATGAGGAAAATCCTGCCGAGCTTGAATTTAAAGATTACATAACGGCTGGAGATATTAGAAAATTTGAGATAGTTCAGGGAGAGGCAGTTGGTATAGCAACAGGTGCACCTATGCCCAAAGGAGCCAATGCTGTTGTAATGGTTGAATATACTCATAGTGAAAAGGGCAGGGTTAAGATTTACAGGCCAGTGGCCCCGGGAGAGAATGTTATGGCTGCTGGCAGCGATATCATGAGAGGGGAAACTGTTGTAAGGAAGGGAACTCTGCTTTCACCAAGGGAGACAGGGGTTTTAGCTGCTCTTGGAATCAGGGAAGTAAAGGTATACAGGAAGCCAAAGGTTGCAATTCTGTCAACAGGTGATGAGATAATAGCACAGGGTGATAGCCTCACTTTCGGCAAGATTTATGATGTAAATTCAAGGGCTATTGCAGATAGCGTAATAGAGAATGGTGGAGAACCATTTTTTGAGGGTATAGTTGAAGACAATCAGGAGTTACTTCAGAAGAAGCTCATGGAGCTTGTTTCTGGTGATTACGATATTATTATCACCTCGGGTGGGACATCTGCGGGAGCCGGCGATATTAGTTATAAGGTTATTGATGAGCTGGGAGGGCCAGGCATTCTGGTTCATGGGGTTGCGATAAAACCTGGAAAACCCACCATAATTGGAGTCGCAGGAGGAAAGCCTATCTTTGGGTTACCGGGCTATCCAACATCAGCTATGATTGTTTTTTATGTTTTTGTTGCTCCTATTATAAGAGTGCTTGCAGGATTACCGGAGGAAGAGAGAACATCAATAGATGCACGAACTTCAATGAGGATGTTCTCCGCAAAGGGAAGGTATGAATACAAACTGGTTAATCTTGTCAGGGCAGCTGATGGAAGCCTTTCAGCTTATCCTGTGCTTACAGGTTCGGGAGCAATAACAACTCTTGCAGAGGCAGACGGTTATATCGAGGTGCCTGAAAATGTTTTAATGCTTTCAGAAGGTGAAGAGGTAAAGGTTGCACTTCTCAGCAAGGCAATAAGACCTGCAGACCTGACAATTATTGGAAGCCATTGTATAGGGGTTGACCTGCTTTTAAATCTAATCAACAAAACTGTGCCCATGCAGGCCAAGATTATAAATGTCGGAAGTTCTGGAGGGTTGAACGCTGTCAAGAGAGGCGAGAGTGATATATCTGGTACCCATTTAATAGATGAAAAAACAGGTGAATATAATATCCCCTTTCTGAGTAGACTGAAGATAGATAAAAAAGCTTATCTTGTAAGAGGTTATGACAGGGAGCAGGGCTTTATTATAGCAAAGGATAATCCCATGGGTATAAAAGGTATAGAGGATGTTCTCAGAGACGATATAAGTACAGTGAACAGAAATGCGGGGTCAGGTACAAGAGTGCTTCTCGACCTCGAGCTTTCAAAGCTTGCAGAGAAGAAAAATATTCCTATGCGAGAACTTGTTAAGAAAATAAGGGGTTATGAAATAGAGGCGAAGTCTCACAGTGCTGTGGCTGCTGCGGTTGCTTATGGAAGAGCGGATATTGGGCTGGCAATAAAGACTGTGGCTGAGCAGTATGAACTTGACTTTATACATCTTAAAGAGGAGAAGTATGACCTTGCAATTCCCAGGGAAAAGTTTGGTAAGAAGGAAGTTCAGACATTCATTAAATTTCTGGGAAGCAACGAATTTAAAGAAAAACTCATAAAAACAGCTGGTTTGAAACCCAATTCAGAGACTGGAAAGGTTATATATTCTCCAGAGTAAATTATTATTATGTATAAAAATATAGTATTTGTTTAGTTACCCTACGCAAAGCTCTTTTCTCAGCAGATTTTCCATCTCTTTGTAGACATCTTTTTCCAGAAGTTGCCATGTGGCCAACAGCGATGCGATGTACTGGTAATGCTCAGCTCCTTTCTCCGACCTGAATGTCCCGATTATCTTCCTCATTATAACATGTTCCCGCATGGCCTGTTCACCTAGATTATTTGTAGGTTCCATGCCTGGGTAGAGCAGACATGTGTACCAGCACCCAAGGCCATTCTTGATATATGTCATAGGTTTGTGAAGTCCCTCATACTTAGTGAATCTTTCCACTAACTGGGCCATCTCAGTATCCCACTGTTTTTTCATTTGTTTCCTATCTTCCATGGGCGGCTCTTTATCCAGGAACTCCCTCATTTTCTTGAATTTGCAGTGGATGACCTTTGAGAGTTCTTCTCCTCTTGGAATGTCCTTATAGTCATCCACTTCCCGAAGGAGATGTGCCCAGCATCGCTGCAGGACCTGAAAGGCATTGTATGCTGACCAGCCATCGGTTATGCCAGCACCAGCAATTTTTGCTCCCAGGATTTCTTCCAGCACTTTCCTACTTCTTGATGGTCTGATTACTACCAGAATATCCGTGGGTGTCCTGAATATCCATAGCCACCAGT
>BDTY01000051.1 GCA_002897955.1 archaeon BMS3Bbin15 | reverse complement strand
CAAGACATCCTGCAACACTTGACTATGAACAAGAGGTAAATACTCATTAGTTTTTTTCTGTACTGGTAAAGCCTTACTCTGCTTCTTTACTGTAATCCATTGTTTTTCTATAGGCAGTCTATAGAGTTCTGCCTGTAATTTCCTGCTACCAAGAGAAGTGTTATACAAATGCCTGCATGTATCCATAGTCGCCTCTAATGCAACTCTCTGCTCTTTGTTTGGATACAACCTGTATTTGTAGCTCTTATGCATTATACATCCACTCTTCATTATATTTCTACTATTTTTATAAGTATATAAACTTTATGCTTATTTTCATCAATAGATTAAAATTTACGATTCATTATTCAATTAGTAACGCATTCATCCAACGACTAAAGTCGTTGGTTTTCTGCGATGTTTCTCATAAAAGCTACCAGTTTTTTAAGCTGCCAGAGAATGCTAAAGAAGGCCTGAATTATTTAATATAGTTTACAACCTTCTCGGCAGTTATTCTGGCATTATTAACACAGTCATTTATTCCCACACCTCTGTATGCACTGCCAGTCAGGAACATTCCCTTATACTCCTCCAGCCTTCCGTCAAGCCTGTCAAGAATATTGCTGTGGCCAACATTATACTGGGGTATTGCCTTTCTATGCCTGTATATCTTTATAAACTCTGGTTGTGCTCCAATTCCCATGCTATCTCTTAAATCCTGCTTCACAGCCTCAATCAAATCATCATCGCTCAGCATAGCCTTATCTTCTGCCCTTGCTCCACCAACCATCATTCGAAGCAGCACCTTTCCCTCAGGTGCCCTGTAGTTAAACATACTTGAATCCCATAGACAGCCGAGAATTGTCTTATTCTCTTCAAATGGCACGAGAAAACCAAAACCCTTCAGGTCATGATTTATTTTACTCCTATCATATCCAAAACAGATTAAGGCAAGCTTTGTATATGGTATTTCCTCAAGATAAGATGTAATCTTCTCATCCATATACTTCATAATGTCTGCTGCAGTATATGCTGGGGTAGCTACAACAACTCCATCCACCTCAAGAGCACCAGGTCCCTGTTCTCCATCATAGGCTACAATATATCTGCCATCTCTACTCTCAACCCGTGTAACCCCCGTATTCAACCTCACACTATCTCCAAGTGCCTTTTCAAGAGCTCTGGGTAGATACTCAATTCCATCAGGAAAAGAAGTTAAAACTCCTCCGGGGCCAGCAGCACCTCCGGATTTATATATTCTTTTTTTCTGCTCCAGCTCTGCCTTCTTCTTCATCTCCTTTGCCTTTTTCATTCTGCCTATAGCTGCCCTTATCAGACTGCCATTACCTTCCCTTTCAAGCTGATGCATAACCGGAAAAGCGCTCTTTAGACTCATCCTGTATGGGTCGCCGGCAAAGACACCACTCACCATGGGTGAAACAAGATTTCTGAGTGATTCCTCACCCAGATGGCGTTTAACAAAATCCGCTATAGTCTCATCTTCCCCCTCTGCAGACTTTGTGAAAATTTCAAGGGCAATTCTAAGCTTACCCTTCAACGAGAGAATATCAGAAAAAACGAAACCCAGAGTACCGGAAGGCAGCTCCCTGAGCTTTCCATTAATATATATAAACCTGCTTCTTGCATTTTCATTGCTGGGTAGAAGTTTATCCTCTATGCCAAGCTCGTCACAGAGTTCAAGTGTAAATGGCTTATTATCAAGAAAACCATTGGCTCCAACCTCACAGAGATAGCCATTCTGTTTATCACTCCATATTTTCCCTCCCACTCTTCCAGAAGATTCAAAAAGAGTAACTGTCACCTCTCTACCAGCAGCCCGGGATAACTTTTTAATATAGAAAGCTGTTGTAAGCCCTGAAATCCCGCCGCCAATTACCACAATATTCTTCATAATGAATCCCTTACTATCTTTTCAAGAGCACGTATAAAACTTTCTGAAGTGTTCAGAGCCTCAGTCCTTCTCAATTCAATTCCAAGCTTTCCAGCATATTTTTTCATAGCTATATCTATATCATAAAGAGTTTCAATATGGTCTGATACAAAGCTTACAGGTGCAACAAGTACTTTTTTCTTTCCTTCAGAAGCCATACTGGTAATAACCTCCTTAATCTCAGGTTTGAGCCACCTTCCAGGACCAGAACTCTGATAGGCAATAGTACCCTTAACTCCCAGCCTGCTCTCCAGAGCCTCCACTGTCTCTTTAACCTGTTTCTGATATGGGTCACCCTTCTCTATTATAGACACAGGAAGAGAATGAGCAGAAAATATAATCTCAGCCTCAAAATTATTTAAAGCAGCCTCAGTCTTTTCTGCAAGAGCCTCAATAAACAGCTCATTTCTTTGCCAGCTCTTTATTTTTGTAATCACAAGCTTCTGCTTCCTATTCCTCTGCGCCAAAGAAAGCTCACTGAAAGCTGAACCAGTTGTGGTACTGGAATACTGAGGATATAGAGGTAAAACAACAAGCTTGTCAATCCCGGCTTTTAAAACACGGTCAAGTGCCTCATTGATAAAAGGCTTCCAGTAGCGCATCCCAACATACACGGGAACGCCCAGCCTTTTCTCCAGTGCCTCTGCCTGCTCAGATGTAATTTTAAGAAGAGGGGACGCACCGCCAATAAGCTCATACCTCCTTTTAACCTTTCTTGCTCTGAGACGGGAAATTACAAAAGCCATAAGCTTATTCATAGGCATTGATATAATAGCATCGTCACTGAAAAGGTTATATAGAAAAGGCTGTATAGCTTCGGGAGAATCTGGTGCTCCCATATAAAGAAAAAGCACACCCTTCATAGTTATCCTATTCCCAGAAGAATAACATCATCCACTTTTTCAATCTCATTTGCCCTGAATTTGCTCTTATTTTTCCCTCTTACTGTATAAAATTCTATAAGTCCTCCATAATTGTCAAGAACCACGTCTGTAACCCTGCCGTAGTAGTTCCCCCACCTGTCGTAAACTTCCATTCCAATATACTCGTGCCTTACCTCTGAAGTTTCAGTGCCCTTAAAGGAATAACCTGCCTGCTCCTTCATATCCTCAACAAAAATATTTTCCCTTTCCCGTAGCACCACAGGAGTTTTAACTGAAGGCCCCCCAACATAATAGCTGACAGCAATCAGAACGATACCATTAGCTATAAGAACCAGACTCGGCAGGAAAAGGAAAAATGTTGTGACAGAGGAATAAAAATTTAGTAGAACTATTAAAGATATTATCCCCACAACAACATCCAACCCACCCAAAATTCGAATAAGCATAATATCTCCACCGACAATTTTAATTCTTACACTGGCATAATATAAAACTTCTGCTGCTCTCAGGGGGTTATCCTTTCTATTCTGTAGTATGTAATATCACCCTCATTGTCCACAACAGCCAGTATTAGAGTTTTCTTAACACTCTGGGCAAGCCTCACAGCCCCTGCCACCTCATGCATATCAAAGCTTGAATTTTCATTGAGTACATGAACAAGCTCTATTGAATGCTCACCCTTAGAAAAAGCACCCCTCTCATATATTCTGAAGTGAGCACCAAATTTGAAACCTGTTTTAACAGTATAACCCCTCTCTCTTAAATCCTTGTAAACCTTATACTGGAGAAACTCACCTTCACTTAAATTATCAATAAATTCAGAAAAGTTAATAAGTTTACCTTTGAACTCTAACTGGATTTTATCCTTTTCCATAAGGTATAACCCTTCTACAAGAGAGAGCTCAAGGATTTTATCATCTTTAGTTCCATAGCCCTTCTGAATTAATGCAGAGATAGATTTACTATCCTTAACTATAACCTTACCATCTCTGAATACACATTTAAAAGATTTCATTATAACATACTCCGCATGGAACATATTTTTATTTTCGGGTGACTTAATATATTTATGGATAAAGATAAAATTGTAATTGTAGGAAGGAGTAATGTGGGAAAGTCCTCTCTTATAAGAGCTTTAACAGGAACCAGAGTAAAAGTTGGTAAGAGACCAGGAGTTACACTTGCTTCCAGATTCATACCCTACAAAGCAGGCTACACCCTTGTGGACCTGCCTGGCTTTGGCTTCATGAAAGGAGTGGATAAAAACTATCAGGAAAAGGTTAAAGATTTTATAGTTGAATATCTTGAAAAAAACGAAGATATAGCCCTTGGTATTGAAATCGTAAACATAGTGGCTTTTGAAGATATAGCAGCAAGATGGGAAAAAAGAGAGAGTATCCCTTTTGAAATAGAGCTTTTCGACTTTCTAACTGAAGTTGGACTGCAACCGATCATAGCTGCCAACAAGATTGACAAGATTCGTTCAAAAGACCGAAAAGCGGTTCTTGACAATCTGTGCAGAAGGCTTGGTCTGGGTGAAGACTGGGAGGAACATAGAGATACAATCATGCCGACCTCGGCAAAGAAAGGGACAGGTATTGAAGATTTGAAGAGATTGATATCCAGGAGGATAGGACTCACTCAACATTAATCCTTACTCAAATCTTCTGAACCGAAGAAGATAAACTGAACCTGAGAGTAGATATCAACTATACCATAACCTGTTTCTGCACTGACAGGCTTTAGATTTTGAAATATGTCAAGTGTTTCAAGAACTCTGAAAAGCTCAATATTCATATTAGCTGTCATGGAACCTTCCCTCGTAAGAGCCTCGTAGAGTGTGGTAGGGTCACTGCCCCATAAAAGAACATTCTCTATATCCTCCTGTTTCAGAAGGTCCACCTTTGAGAGGATAGGTATTAATGGAAGGTCGAGTCGAAATTGAGCTGAGAGGCTCTGTAGAAGAAGAGCAATAAACCCCTGGGGTTTAATACTTATTGTGGGTTCAAATAGAAATACAAGAAGAGATTTTTGTTTCCCGAGTGCTTCAACAACAAAATTGCTGCTTTCCCTCAGTGTGAATAGTTCCATCTGTCCGGGAGTGTCTATAAGATAGTAGTCAACCCTCAGCTCTTCCATGGCATCTTTAATCTTACCTATTTCAAGGGCGAGAAGGTCAGCACTCACTATCTGGGCGCCATTGGGACCAACTCCAAACCGTTGCATCACACTATTTAAATTAATCCAGTCTCTCACATCCACATCTGGAGAGTAGGGAAGCCACTCAACACCAGGGTCTAGGTTCACTGTAGCACAGGAGAAGCCATTGGATTGCATCCAGTTTTTAAAGGCAGATGTTAGAGAAGATTTACCACATCCAGCATTTCCTATGAAGTATAAATTAACAGACATAGACTCACCCTTTATACACTGGCTGGTTTACAATTACCAGAATATTAAAATAACAATTTTCTATTCTTCTTATAAATCTTCTTCTTATCGTTACACTTTTTTAGAAATTGAGTATATTCTTCAGGTGTTTATATGAGACTGGTGATGAAATTCGGAGGCACAAGCGTAGGGAATGCCGAGAGAATCAGGGCAGCTGCAGAGATTGTCAGGAAGTATAGAGGAGAAGAAACTCTCGTTGTGACCAGTGCCATGAGTGGTGTAACTGACAGGCTGGTGGAAATTTCTGAAAAGGTATTGAATGGTGTTGACGAGAGCTATATTAAAAATTTTATAGAATATCTGGAGAATAAGCATTTCAAAGCTTTGAAGGAGATTAGTGGCAGTGAAAATACTGAATTCTTCAGCGAAATATCAGATATGCTCTCCGAACTTGAAAAGGTGCTTATAGGTGTGAGCTATGTTGGAGAACTAACTCCAGGAAGCAGAGATTTTATTCTCAGCTTCGGAGAACGCCTTGTTGCACCTCTTGTAAGTGCTGCTATTGAAAAGAGTGGTATAAAATCAGGCTGGTACACTGGCTATGAAGCCGGAATTGTAACGGACCAAAACTTTGGCAATGCAACACCTGATTTCGAAGAGACTGCTGAGAGGGTTAATTCAATTTTATATCCGAGATTAAAGGAGATTGTACCTGTTGTTACAGGCTTTGTTGCCGCTGACTTCAGAGGAAGAATAACAACTCTGGGCAGAGGAGGCTCAGACTACACAGCAGCTATTCTGGGTTCCGTACTGGAAGCTGATGAAATCTGGATATGGACGGATGTGGATGGGATACTCACAGCGGACCCCAGGCTGGTTGAAGATGCCAGAATAATAAAGGAAATTTCCTATATTGAAGCTATGGAGCTTGCCTACTTTGGAGCAAAAGTTCTCCATCCAAAGAGTATTGAACCTGCCATGGAGAAGGGAATCCCGGTCAGAGTTAAAAATTCTTTCAAGCCCGATAGCCCGGGTACTGTAATAGTTAATGAGCAGGAGAAGACAAACGATATAGTTAAAGCTATAAGTATAAAGGGTAATGCTGTTCTCCTAACTGTCTCCGGAGTGGGAATGATTGGTGTCCCGGGTGTGGCTGCCAGAGTATTTAAGGCATTGGCTGATAAGAAAGTGAACATTCTGATGATTTCACAGGGTTCAAGTGAAGCTAATATCTCAATGGTAATAGACCAGGAAGATATAGATAATGCCGTCAGAGCCCTGAAGGAGGAGTTTATCGGCGCAAATATAGTTAGGGATGTCAATTACAATGAAGACGTCTCAATAGTGGCTGTTATTGGCGCAGGAATGAAAGGCACAGAAGGAGTTGCGGCAAGAGTCTTCAAAGCTGTATCCGATGCTGGAGTAAATGTGGTAATGATTGCTCAGGGGTCAAGTGAGGTGAATATAAGCTTTGTTGTCAGCAGTGAGGATGCAGGTAAAGCAGCAAAGGCCCTTCACAGGGAATTTATTGAAACTTAACAGTTATTCTGAAAATTACATGTAGCAGAATACCCTGAGAAGATTATATTATTAGCCCCTCACGATTTTTTTGCGGCATAGTACCTGCCTGCCTGATACGAATGATATTTTAAGACGCCCTCAACCTCACGCTGGTCCATACTCTTATCCTCAAAGCTGACAGCTTCCAGAGAGTACAGAGAATAAGGCGAACTTCTTGAAACCACAGCAAAACTTTTATTCTCAAGCCTGAGCCTCACATTGCCAGTAACCCTGCTGCTGGTCGTATCTGTAAAGGCATCAAGAGCAAACCTCAGAGGTTCATTCCACAGCCCATGGTACACCAGCTCACTCCAGCTCTGCTCAACACCTGCCTTAAACCTGAGCTCCTGCCTGGTCAATGTAAGTGCCTCAAGAGCTCTGTGAGCCTCAATTAACACTGAAGCAGCCGGGCACTCATAGTTTTCCCTTGCCTTGAACCCGACAATTCTATCCTCAATCATATCTATTCTACCTATACCGTGCTCGCCAGCTATTTTATTAGCCTCCATAATCAGTTCGACAGGTTCAAACCTTTTTCCATTGAGTTTTTGCGGTACTCCCTCCTCAAAATAAATATCAAGATATTCAGTTTCCTTCCTTTTAACCATTGTCCACTCAAATATTTCATCAGAAGGTTCAGAGGCAGGATTCTCAAGCTCTCCACCCTCTATACTTCTTCCCCAGAGATTTTCATCTATACTCCATGGTTTATCCTTCTTTGCAGCCACAGGTATACCGTGCTTTCTGGCATAAGCTATACTCTCCTCCCTTGTGAGATTGAGTTCTCTTACAGGTGCAATTATTTTTTTATCTGGCACAAGAGTTCTGAAAACTGCTTCAAACCTGAACTGGTCATTACCTTTACCGGTGCTTCCATGGGCGAGAGCCTCAGCACCCTCCTTCTCTGCAATTTCAACAACTTTTTTTGCAATAAGGGGTCTTGCCAGTGCTGTACTGAGAGGGTAACCCTCATAATCCGCATTTGTCTTAATCGCCCTGAAAATATAATCTCTGACAAACTCCTCTCTTGCATCAATGGTGTAGTGCTCAACAACACCAAGGGCTCTGGCCTTGGCTTCAGCCTCCTCAATCTCCTTTCTATCTATTCCCACATCCACAGTTACTGTAACCACATCATATCCATATTTCTCCTGAAGAATTCTGACACACACACTTGTATCAAGACCACCTGAATAAGCTAGAACTACCTTCATACTCCTACTTCCTTTTCCTTTCTATCCAATCGCCAATCCATGTACCTGCTATGAAGAGTATAGTCAGGTTTATAATAGTTATAAAAACAGCAATCAGGACACCGATAGCTGTCAGAGTCGCTGTTCCCGGTCTGGCTTCAAATACACTGATAATAAGAGCAAATAGAAGTCCAATTATAATTCCAAAATAGGCACCCTTTTTCAGCATGGTTTTTCTATCCTCTCTCCCGGGATTGAAATATCCATAGGCTATACCAATAAAAAATGTAATAATCAAAACAACCATTATCTCATCTGTTTTAATATATGAAACGAAAACATATAAAAAACTAACCTGAAATATTCACTGCTTGAGAAGTTAAACATAACCTTTATCCAGTTTGATTTCTCCTGCCCATGTCCTTCTTCCAGAGGCTATTTTTTCAAGGGAACTGAGAGCGCCTGCCTTGAGAAGAGGTTTATTGTTATTTCCGCAATGGTAAGAGTAAGTACATCTGGGACAGCCGTCATCACGCTGGCATGCGCACTCCTCAAGAATACTCCTGCTTCTGAGCACTGCCTTTTCAAATCTCGAATAAAGAAGTCTTGACAACCCATTTCCTCCAGGAGAAGCATCATATATAAAAATCATACCTGTAGTACCAAGAGATATGCCGCCTATCTCATCAGACCCACCACCAAGAAGAGTATTGCTACCCTCTATTAGCACATGCTCAAGAGCATGAAAGCTTCCTGCTACTTTCTCTTCCTCAGAGCCTTCAATCTCAGGTTCAGGCGCTCTGAAAAAGAAGCCATAGGTGGAGAAGCTAAAGCTTAACTTATCTGAAAGGTCGACCTCTTTTAGCTTCTTATCTGAATAAAATTCCTTCTCGACATAACCTCTAACCACATCTGTAATTTTCAGTTTTGCATAGTTCAGTTCCATTCCAAATGCCTGCTTTCTCTCTATCACCTCAAGAACCTCGGGCACCGAATAGTGAAGAGCCTCAGTCTTAATTTCTTCATGTAATTTCTCAACTTCAGCATAGCTCTCCCCCGAAGAGAGATGTAACATGCTGCTTCTATAAGCCTCTCCACTGTGAAAATAAACAGCTCCCTGATGAAGCTCTCGCAGAGCCATGGGAAGACCTCTTTCCCCTATCACCCTTCCCTTAAACTTTATAAAAACTCTCTTTCCCATTCCCCTTATTCCAGATTCCCTTATTTCCTTTCCAGCCTCCTGTGAGGGTATAATATATTTCCCCTTTCTTATGAGTTTTCTTTCTCCAAGAAGCTTTTTTCTGACACCAAAAAGCTCTGGAAACTCATCCTCTCTAAGAGGCTTATCAAAAGAAGCGGAAAGAAGCTGAAAAGCACCAATAACCTCATTTTTTGGTTCTATATAGCAGGGGCGAAGCTCTGTGAAGTAATCCTCTGGATGATTCTTAAAGTAGCTGCTTATAGGGTCATTGTTGTTCAGGAAGAGAAGAGCAATGCTCTCCTGCCCCTTTCTTCCGGCCCTGCCCAGACGCTGAAGCAACCTTGTAAAATCAACAAGATTGCTCACAACTGCATTCACACTACCGATATCTATGCCAAGCTCAAGAGTGGGCGTTGCAACAACAGCTCCAATCTTCCCGGCTTTAAATCTCCTTTCAACACCCTGTCTCTTTTTAAGGCTCAGGCCTGCTCTGTGCAGGTCTACATTGAGCCCTCCTTTCCTTGCTGCTCTCAGCAGAAACTCTGCATTTCTATGTGTGTTGGAAAAGGCGAGAGTTTTATAGCTGTACATCTGGAGTATTCTGAGAGCTTCCACAGAAGCACTGATATTGCTTCTCTCCCCTGGATACAGCATCGCAAAGTGAAGTCTTCCTTTCCTTCCCACAGATACTCTAATAACCTTTACAGGCGATGAGAATAGCATGGTTGAGAACTCCTCCGGGTTGCCTATTGTTGCAGAGGAACCTATTATCTGAAGTCCTGTAAACCTCTTTAGCCTTTTTATCAGAAAATGAAGATGTGTGCCAAAGGCTCCAGTGTAGCTGTGCACCTCATCGATTACAAGAAATTGAATATTTCTTATCATATGCCTGAATCTGCTCCACGGCATTGTCAGGTGGTAATGAAGAAGGTCGGGATTGGTCAAAATCACCTCGGGTCTGTCTCTGAAAATTTTCTCTCTTTCTTCCTGTGAAGTATCACCATCAAAAACTCTGAATTTAATGCCGGTTGCCTTCTCCAGTGCCATGAATTTATCTGCCTGGTCCCTTGTAAGGGCTTTTGTAGGATATAAAAAAAGAGCATGTACTCCCCGTTTGTTCATATTCAGAATATTGTCGACAACCGGCAGAGTAAAAGCTTCGGTTTTTCCAGAGCCGGTTGGTGCTTCAATAAGAATATCTTTGCCCTCTGAAACATAATTTAAGGCAAGCTCCTGAAATTTATATAACCTCTCTATTCCATTATGACTCAGATAATTCCTCAATTTCGGATGCAGCTCAAGCTCTTCAGGTCTTTTCCCTTCTTCCAGATTCTCCTCTCTGAAGAGCCTGTACTTCACAACACTTATTCCTTTAATTAAATAAATCTTTCTCAGAGCCTCAGGAAGCTCATTAAGGGTGATATTACTGGCTTCAAGCTCCTTCTTAATATCCTTCTGACTTTCCGGGATGAAATTTCCATTTTTGTACTCCTGCAAAAACTGGAGATAAGCCTTTTCCTCGCTTTCAGTTTCTATTTCTCCTCCTGTTCTGCAGTTGAGACAGATGAGCGAAAACCCCTTTTTTGATTTGTATATAAGAATTTCACTTCCACAGCCGGGACACTTGTACATGGACTAAAGTCAATTTTACTCTATAAAAATTAAATGGATGGCTACAGAAAATATTGCTCATATATAAATTTCACAGGCTATGTCATAAGGTCAAGGGTGCACTCTGCTATGTCTGTGGAATATGCATATACCCGCTGGAAGCTGTCCAGTATTGTGAATACCGAAAGGGTACCCGGTTTCCCCTCTATTTTCATTAAAATTCTTGACACACTGGTATGAATTTCGTCCCTGGCATTTAAAGTAATATCTGCAAGCTTCTTATCCCCTCTGAAAAAGGATTTCACCGCAAGCTCAAGCTTCTCAAACACAAAAATATAGAAGGCTTCCAGTTCCTTCTCAAGCTCTCCAGATATATTCAATTCTTCCTCTTTCACTATGACAGATATCTTAACACTGTGGTCAGCTATACGTTCAAGGCTCTTTGCTATGCTGAGGAAGTGGATTACCTTCTCAGGAGGTACATCAAACTCAACTTCGCTCTTCTTCTTAACCCCCTCTATTATCTCTCTGGTGGCCAGCAGGTAAAATTTGTCCACCTCTTCATCGCGATTTATCACATCATTAGCAAGGATTTTATCTCTTGAAAAGAAAGCCTGCACAGAATTTTTCAACATGAACTCTACTATTACATACATTCGCCGAAGTATGCTTTTGGGAGGGAGGTCTTTCATATCAAGAAAGTCATTCACAACTATCTCATTGGAGGTTTCTGCGAGTATCTCAGCTCCGAGAACCCTGCGCAGTATGTTCAGAACCGCTTCCCGCTGTTCTGGCAGTATTCTTACCTTTGATGTTATCCTTAGCTCGTCAAAACCGTCAAGATAACAGGATATAACCCTTCTCTCTATTTCTTTTGGAAGAAGATTTGTTACTTCAAGGCTTTTCATCGACACATCCTCCTCTCCTCTCGCTTCTGCTCTCAGAATCAAATTCCCGGAATCGCTTGTTTCAATTAAAAGCCTGTCGCCAGCCTTAAGCATCCTCTCCTCCACCCACTTCTTGGGAAGTGAAATGATATATGTCGACCTGCCAGTGAACTGTATTTTCCGGCTTTCCATAGTGGTCTATATACCAAACATTAACATCTAAATGTTAAATTTAATCTATATAGAACATATAGACATTTATTAAATTCTGATAAGAAGAACTAACTTATTATGCTAAAAAAAAAGGTGTATACAAGCGGGTCGTCCTGCATGATTTCCCTGCCAAGGAAATGGGTTCAGGCAAACAGTCCAGGTACAAAAAGCTATGTGCTCTTAGATGTACAGGAGGACTGTATAATCATGGAGCCGGTATATATTCCAGAGCCAGAGGAGGCTGTAATAGAGAGTAGGGATATAAGTACAGGAGAACTTCAAAGAAGGATAATAGCCAGCTATCTTGCAGGCTACAATATAATAAGAACAAAATTCGACAGAAAGAGTATAAAATTAAAGGAGGAGGCTAAAGAGATTCTAAACTCCCTAATAGCTGTGGAGATTATAAGAGACAATGAAGATGAAATAACTGCCCAGGTTTTTATTGACCAGGCAAAGATTCCTGTGTTAAAGGTTGTAGAAAGAATCTCCAGTATCGTGAAAAGGATGCTCGTAGGAGAGGCAGCATTCTCAACGCAGAATATTGAATTAATAGAACATACGATAAGCAGAGAGAAGGAGATTGACAGGCTTTATTTCCTGGCAGTGTGCGGCAACTGAAGGGCGCTGCTATGAGCAGGCGAAAGGCAAGGCAGATTGGTATAGAGCATCAGAGAGATATAATGGGACTGAGGTTAATATTAAAAAGTCTCGAGTGCATTGCTGACCATATAGAGGCAATAGCACAGAAACTGATTAAGATAAATGCTCCACATGAGGCGGAAATAGTTGCACACGTCTCCAGGTATGTTTTAGAGCTTTACGACATAACATCAAAATCTACACTACAATTCAATGCAGTTAGGGCAGAAGAGATTTTCAAAAAGCTTCCAGCTGTCAGAGAGGAAATAAGTATATCCGAAAAACATCTGCAAAAGAGTATGCATACCCCTGAGACAGTTATAACCCTGCATCTGTGCTTAGAAAGCTACTACTGGATTACACGCCACTGCTCCGACATAGCAGAGATTGTTATAAATATGCATGCAGAGGTGCCTGAAAGGCATGTTTAAGATTTATATTAACGAAAATTTATGTAAAAAACTGTTCTGTTATTTCTCTGCTTTTGCATTACCACTCCTGCTACCTCAAGCTCTGTCCCATTGGTCTTATCGATAAAGCTGGGAAGAACACTTACCACCTCTACCCCATCCAGAG
>BDTY01000050.1 GCA_002897955.1 archaeon BMS3Bbin15 | reverse complement strand
ATCTATAAGCCCTGTAATTGCAACAGTTATACTTGTGGGTGTTGCTATAGGCGCTTCTGCCCTACTGTATGGTTGGTTCTCAGGAATTCAGAGTGGAACCCAGCAGGTAGGTGGTCAGACAGCCGGAAGTGTAACTCTGGCAACAGGAGCAGCCATGAAAATTGACACAGTGAACAGCACAGGCTATGTGGCTGTGAGAAATATAGGCTCGGTAACTCTTACCAATATTACGGGTACAAATAATGGCGATGCTTGCGGTATCATGGTGGCATCACTATCACCAAGTTCAAGTAATAGCACCACTATAAAATGTACACTGAGTGCCGGAGTCAACAACATACAGGTCATATCCGGTGAAGGTGCAATTGCAACCTACGAGAAGTTACAGTAAATGGAGGAGTAATTGTGGGTTTTCTTAAAGAAAGGAAATCTATGAGCCCCATTATAAGCGTGGTTCTACTTGTTGGCATAAGTGTGGCGGCATGTGCTCTGGCTTACGGGTGGTATATTGGCATTCAGAAGGGTGCAGGACAGGCAACAGGAGGAACTGCAGCCAGAACAGCTCAGTCAACTGCAGCAGCAATTCTTATAACCAATGTGGGCGCAAACAATGGTATCAACGTAACAGTAGCCAATATAGGGGCAGTGAGTGTAACAGGTCTCACGCTCTATGTTGATAACAGCGTAGTGCCTTCAAGTGGACAGCATTATGTGAACAAGGATAGCGTTATTAGCCTATCCAACAGCAGCACCAACTATACAATGCCCTCCGGAGTGCATACAGTGAAAGTGGGTTCATACCAAGGGGCTGAAGCCTCTCAGGTTGTGGTGAAATAACTCCACAATCCTCTTATTTTAAAGCTTTGTTGAAGTTGCTATTTTTATAACACTCTACCGAAAAGTTTATGAAGGGGAGCTATTGTAATACTCTTTCTATCTATCAGGAGAATAAAGATGCTTCTTCCAGTACCTATGAAAAAAATTGTGGCTGTAGTACACAAGAGTAGAAAGGATGATATCCTTAAGGAACTTAAGGAAAAAGGTGCTGTGGAGATAAGAGACGCCAGCGATAGTGATATTTTAGATAAAATGTCTCTGGATAAGGGAAAAAGTTCCTGGGTGAGAATTGAAGCTTCTGAGAATATTTCAAAGATAGACGGGATAATTGACGTGCTGAGTCAGACCTTGGAAAAGAGCCCGAAAATAACCTCCCTTGGTAAATATGAAGAATTAATCAGAGGGATACCTTCAAACCATAAAGAGATTTCAATAGCCTTCGAAGAAATTGCTGAGAGGCTTTTCCTTGTCGAAGACAAAGTCATCAATTTAAACAATAACCTAAACAGTGTTAGGAAAGAGATTGAAGAGTTCGAAGGTTATAAGAATATTGTGACTAAGCTGGAGAAATTCAATATCGGTCCCGGGAATCTGAGAGGGTTGATGAAAACACATGCTTTCTTTGGAAATATTCCCAAAGAGGACATTCCTGCCGTGGAAGAAGAGCTTAATGTAGAACTTCCTGTTTATGTTATTGAAAATATGGAACTTGACAAGAAGACAGATACAATAATTCTAATTACATACTCCGAATACGAAGCTGAAGTTACAAGGATACTCAGAACTCATCACTTCGAAGAGATAGATATTCCCCTTAAGATTATCCCGTACACCCTCGAAGAAACAAAAGTAAAGGTCGAGGAGAATCTGAAAGAGTTAAGGGAAGAGGATAAGAATATCCTTGACGAGTTAAAAGAAATTGCTTCAAAGGAAATGGGAAATCTTCTGAGATACAGGGAATTTTTAAGTGCTGCAAGAAAGCTGGATGAAGTAAACAGAAAATTTGCCAGTACAAGAGATACCTATATCTTCCAGGGCTGGGTTCCAAGCAGCAAATCTGATGATATTAAGAAGTTGATAGAGGAACTGTCCGAAGGTAAAGGTATAGTCGAAATTAATGAGCCTGAGAAGGGAGATACCCCACCTACCCTTATCAATAACCCGAAAATCACCAAACCTCTTGAGGTGATAACCACAAACTATGGATATCCCGGTTACAATGAGCTTGACCCCACTTCAATAATCGGACTTACTTTTCCAATTATCTTCGGCTTTATGTTTGGAGATATAGGTGAGGGAATTGTTGTTGCTCTTCTCGGTTATATGCTGGGTTTCAGGTTGAAAGTTGGAGAAAATGCCAGGAAACTTGGGAGAACTCTGATTCTCTGCGGTATCTCTGCTACAATTGTGGGATTCCTGTATGGAAGCTTTTTTGGTCTTGAAGGGGAATCCATGACAAAGTATCTTCCCTTCCTATTCAAAAAACCACTACCCCCACTGTGGATGAATATAAATCCAATCAGTACCTCTAGTGTCACTGCCAGCAACATTCAGAATGCAGTTCTCTTCTCCCTTGAATTTGGAGTTCTACTTATCTCCCTTGCATTAGTTTTAAATGTTATAAAGCTCAGTCTTCAAAAGGAATATAAATATGCCTTTGTACATCCATCTGGCGTCGCAGGCTTATGGTTCTTTCTTGGTTCGGTAGTGCTTCTGTTTCACTATGGTCTGGACCTCGTGTCTATCATCACATCTCAACTTTCACTTGTATTATTTTATCTTCCTCTGCTTGTTATTATTATTGGAGAATGGAAAGTAGGGGGGCAAAGCCTGGGAATGTCTTTGTTTAACAGTGTCTTTGATGTAGTGCTAAAATATCTTTCAAATGGTCTGAGTTTTGTAAGGATTATGATTATGGGAATTATTCATGCTGCCTTCATGGGTATGATGGTAATGGGGATGAACGGAGTGAGTAACCCTATCCTTATCAGTATTATATTTATATTCGGAAATATAGGCATAATTATTATGGAGGTGTTTATCTCCTTTATCCAGGACCTCAGGTTACACTTCTATGAAATTTTTTCGAAATTTTATGCTGGAAACGGAGTGCCATTTAATCCATTGAAAATATCTTTCAAATTCCTAGAAAAATAAATAAATGTTAAATATTATAGAATAAAAATCAATAAAGAGGTGAAATGTATGAAAGCAGGAATATATCTTGTAGCAATGGTAGTTTTGTTAGCAGGTTTTGGAATGGTATATGCTCAGGGAGAAGGAGCAGCTACAGGCACAGCAGCAACAGCACATGTGGCGGCAAATATAAACTCAGGTCTCTATGCAATAGCTGCAGCTCTCGCAATCGGTCTGGCAGCAATAGGTGCTGGTTTTGGTATAGCAGGTACAGGTAGTGCAGCCATTGGTTCCATTGCAGAGGACTCAAAGAATGCAACATGGGGGCTTATTTTTGTGGCTCTGGCTGAGGGAATCGCTCTCTACGGGCTTATAATATCCTTCATACTGATTACAAAGATATAAAACCAGTGAGGCTTTCAGAATGTCAGTAGGGAGTTATGCCTATGTCAACGCCAAAATAGGTGCACTCAGGTCCAAGATGTTCACCCAGGGTGACTACCGTTCTCTGATAGAGGTACCCACCGCTCATGATATGTTCTCCCTGATGAAAGGCACAGTGTATGGCAGGGAAATAGCAAAAATAAAGGACTACAATCTTCTTGAAGTTGAGAGAGTATTAAATAGCTTATTGAAAGATGAACATGAAAAGATTATTCATGGACTGAAAGGTAATCCCGGGCAACTCCTGACACATCTATACTCAAAATATGATGCTTCCCTCCTGAAGGAAGCCCTTACACTCAAGGCTGCAGGTTCTGATACAGAGGAATTCTCAAAGCTCAGGCCCACAAAAAAAATATCAAGGACACTTCTCGACAGGATTGGCGAAGCAAAGGATATTAGAGAGGCTGTGGAAGTACTCAAAGACACAGAATATTATAAAAGTCTCAACAATGTACTTCAGGCATACAATGAAACAGGACTGATTTATACTCTAACTCTGGCTATTGACAGGCATATATACCAGAAACTCTGGATTTTTTTAAAGAAGCTTACGGGCAAAGATAAAATTTCAGCCAGAGAGCTAATAGGTACTGAAATTGATATAATAAATATTATCTCTGCTCTCAGACTCAGGAACTACGGGGGCGATATAAAGGAACTTCTCATACCTGTAAGGTTCAGGGCAAATGATGAAGTTCTCTACAGCCTTTCCAGAGTCAAAAGTCTCTCTCAATTCAGCTCAGAGGTGCCAAAGTTTGCCTACTGGGGAGTTATAGAGGGTGCAATAAAAAACAGAGATGCTATTGTAAGCTCATTACCTCTGCAGAAAACCGGAGAAGGAAATGTGGAGAGCCTTTTACCTGTGGAATATGAACTTGAAAGACTTCTTGTGGGCAAAAACAGGAAAATGTTCTATGGTGATAGATTCCATATAGGTGTTCCCCTTGCCCATATATATCTCAAAGGTATTGAGATGAAAAATATTGTCTCAGCTTTCAAGCTAAAGGAAGCAAAAGTAGAAAATGTAAAAATAGAGAAATTTCTGATTTTACCTCCCTGAAAAGTATATACTTTCCTTAAAATTTCTTTTTTTTAGCAGGATTCATGGTTGATTGAATTTGTGGGGCATACTTCGACACAGGAGCAACAGTCAATACATGCATCCATATTGACAGGTTCAGATTTATCATTCACCAGCTTGTAAACATGAGCCGGGCATATATCCACACATTCCCCACAACCTATACAGGTCTCCTTGTTGACTTCAATTACTACCATAATAAAACACCTTACCTTAAATCTTAATGCGGGCAGCGGGATTCGAACCCGCGCCAGAGGCTTGGGAAGCCCCTGTCCTGACCCCTAGACTATGCCCACAGCATAGTCCGAAGCCTGAATATCATCATTATTCATATCTGTAGGATTATCCTCTGAAACCCATAAAAATAGTCAGAATTATTATCAGGACTATAATTGCATAGAGTAGCCTTCTCATATCCATTGTTAAAAGACTTTCTTTTACTCTCTTTTGAAGCGATGGCTTAACAACCCTACCTGCCCTATCCTTATACTCTTTTCTGAAGGGCTCATAAATCCACTCCTCTATAGCTTTTGTTCTATTTTCCTTAAACTTCTCCAGCCCAGGGCATTGATGATTCTCCGGCAGCCTGTGTTCCCCGCAAAATTTTCTTCCACAGAACTTGCAGGTGAAGGGAAGAGTTTCAGTTTCCCCGCATAAACTACATTTCGCCATTGATTATTTTCTCCTTTTTTCCAGTTCTTTATAAATCTCCTCCAGCTCTATCCCTTTATAACCGAGAGATACCATTATATGAAAAACAAGGTCAGCGCATTCATAAATAATATCTTCTCTTTTACTGCTTTTTGAAGCAAGAATAAATTCAACTGCCTCTTCCCCAACCTTCTGAAGTATTCTATCCTCGCCACTGTCAAAGAGACTGCAAACATAACTTTCTTTTCTGGGATTTTCTTTTCTGTCTTTTATAACCATGAAAAGCTCATCAAGTATTTCAGCGCTCACGATTCTTACCTCCAACTATCCGTGTTATAACCCCTCTTTCACCTTCATCAACTATTTTGATATCTTCAATAGTACTCAATCCCATAGCTCTGGCTGTACGCTCCATGCCAAGCTCTATATCCTTATCAAGTACTATAATGTAGGCGTCTATATCCTTTATGCCCAGTCTTTTTGCCGCCAGTGCTCTATGATGTCCATCAACGAGTATAATCCTGTTTCCAACACTTATTACAACTATGGGTTCGGCAAGACCACGCTTGAGTTCATATTCTCTACCCCGAAATTCATCCGGCTGAATCTTGTTCTGAGTGGGCCTGAGGTCTGAAATCTTAATAGTGCCAAGGCGGACATAAGAACCGATATTATACAGTTTCTCAAGGGATTTCTGGAGCTTTTTAACTTTTGCAGGAGTGGCTCTTTCTATATGTGACCTTATAACATCCGTATTGGTCACAATACCTACAAGATTGCCGTCTTTATCAACAACAGGAAGTCTGGAAAAACCCTTCCGAAACATTACTCTTGCCGCATCTATAAGATTTGTATCAGGAAAGGTAACTGTGACCTTCTCTGTCATGACATCTCTGACTCTGATTCCCCTGCGCATAACAAGGTCTCTTGTGGTTATAATTCCTATTATACTCCTGCCTTCAACCACAGGAAATCCATCATGGTTAGTTTCCTGCATTATTCTGATAATTTCCTCAAGACTCTGGTCAGAGCTGACTATAATCACATTTCTGGACATATAATCCTTTACCTTCTGACTTTCCATAGCTTCTTGGTTTTGATTAACATTAAAAATATCAGTTCCACGTCAACCTCATGTAAACATAGATTTTACAATTGATAAAAGGTATAAAAAACTGTAATTCTATGGTGAAAAAACTCCTTGATGAACTCAGGTGGCATCCGGAGAAGAGCCTTGAGGACGTGGAAATAGTTTACCTCCACAGAGGTGCTCCTAATGACAGAAGAACAGTAAAGGCTACTGAAGTCGAGAGGTTTGACAGGGGCTACTTTGTGTTTCTCCACCACGGCAGAGAGGTATATATTCCATATCACAGAGTGCTTGAGATAAGGAAAAGGGAAGAAGTGCTCTACAGAAAGAAATCATAAATTTTTTATTATAGTTAGAGGAAACTTCTCTTCAGATGGATATACCCAGAATTTTAATCTCAGGCACATCCAGCAGAGCTGGAAAGACAGTAATTTCTATTGGAATAATGCGTGCGTTGAGAAACAGAGGTTATAAAGTTCAACCTTTCAAGATTGGGCCTGATTTTATAGACCCGAGTTATCATCATTTTGCAACAGGGAGAACAGGAAGAAATATTGACGGTTTTATGATGAGCCCCGAGGATATGGTGGAGGTTCTTGTCAGGGGCTCCAGAGGAGCAGATATTTCAGTTATTGAGGGCACTATGGGACTATATGACAGCCACAATGCTCTTGACCCTGAAGGCAGTACAGCAGATGCAGCCAGAATTTTGAAGACTCCGGTTGTACTGGTTGCAAATATTGAGAGGATTTCGAGAACTGCAGCAGCCTTTGTTCTGGGTTATAAGCTGTTTGATAAGAATTTAAATCTCGCAGGAGCAATTTTAAACAGGGCAGGAAATCCAAGGCATGCCTATAAAGCTAAAACCGCTATTGAACAACTGGCAGGGATGAAGGTGCTCGGAGTCGTATACAGAAATAGCAGTCTAACAATACCTGAAAGGCACCTGGGTCTGGTTCCTGCCTATGAGAGAGAGAAGCTTGAGGAGCTTTTTGATTCTCTGGCTGATATTATGGAGAAGAGCATAGATATTGAAAAGCTGATAGACATAGCCCAGAATGCCAGAGAAATTGAGGAATATAGAGAAAATCCGCTATTCATTCAGAAGAAAAAATTGAATCTCAGAGTAGGAGTAGCCAGAGATAGTGCCTTCAATTTCTACTATCAGGATAATATAGATGCCCTTTCTTCTGCCGGTGCAGAGATAGTAAATTTTGATACAATTAATGACAGAAGGTTACCAGAATTGGATGCCCTCTATATAGGGGGAGGTTTCCCTGAAGTTCAGGCTTCTCATCTTGAAAGAAATTCTTCAATGAAAGAAGAAATCTATGAATTCTGCAGTTCCGGCAAACCCTGCTATGCTGAATGCGGCGGACTCATGTACCTTGGTGAGAGCATAAACACAAAAGAAGGCGATGAGTATGAAATGACTGGTGTACTGCCATTGAAAACTGAGATGAAGAAGAAATTTCAGGCTCTGGGCTATGTTAGAAGCAGAGTCGAGGAGAGTAATCCCATAGCTGATAGAGGAGATATTCTTCTGGGACATGAATTTCATCACTCAAAAGTTGTGCCTACAGGAAAACTGAAGTTTGCATATAAGGTGCTCAGAGGTAAGGGTGTTGGTGACAGTAAAGACGGTATTATACTCAGAAATACCCTTGCCAGCTATCTCCATCTGCATATTCTTTCCTATCCAAAGATGGCTGAGAATTTTCTATCAACTGCCGAAAGTGTGAAGCATGAAGGGTAGCTCTTACCTCAAAGATTTTCCAGAGCATTCTCCAATCTCTTCAACTGATTCCGGACATATTCTATACCTGCATAGCGGCCGTCAAGGGTTAAAAGGGATATTCCTGAAGATAGCAGCTCTTTTGTATGGGATATCCAATCCCTTTCTTCAAAATTAAGTATGTGATTACGGCAATCCTTATCAGGGATAACTCTGTAATTCCTTCCTTTTTTGTCTATTATGGAATATTCACCTTCAATACAGGGCTTAGAGCAGGAGCCGCCCCGGGTGCCCTCCAGGGATGTATTCAAAATACAGTTTCTGGTTATCATGGCTTCAGGATATCCCCATATAAGAACTTCAAGAACTCCTGAACCTTTAGAAAAGGGTTTAAGTGAATCCTTACCAAGAGCAAACCTTATCTTTACAAGCTCTTTTATCTGCTCTCTTTCCAACTCCAGAGACAGCGATATCCTTTCTACAAAGGACTCCAGGTACAGTACAGTAAAATGATTTGTAACATTAAAGGATGTGTCGGCAAAAATATGAGCATCCTTGAAAGCTCTTTTAATAAACAATGCCTGCCCCGGGTTGGATATCTGATATTTGTCTATTCCCCTTTCCTTCAGTTCAGCCAGAAGCTTACCGAAGTATCCGAAAAAGCTGTCATGTGTGATTCTTGGCAGTTTCAGAACAAACTCTTTATTCTCTCTCCTGCATAGCTCATTTACTTCAAGAATTTCCTGTAACTTCCTGGAAATAACCTTTTCAGAAAGTCCATAAAGACAGTCATAGTAAAGTATATCCCAGCCCTTTCCGGATAGTTCCCTTACCTTTTCAGCATTTTCAACAATAATTCCAACCCTGGGGTTATTTTCAGGGATAATCTCCTCACCCGGGTAATCTTCATATTCAATTGTTTTTCCCTCCTCCTGTTTGCATTGCTTTTTCTGTAAAACCAGACACTCAAGAAGGCGCCTCCGCAAAGCCTTGAACTCCCCTGGAAGTAGAAAAGGTCTGCCCTTTAACTCTACATTTACTCTTTTTACATTTATAAAATGAAGACCTGTCTTTTCAAGCCACCTGACTATCTCCATCTCCTGAACAGGATTCTTTCTTGCCTTCAAAACAGGATTTTTTGATTTTATACTTAGCTTCTTTCCTCTGCTTATTACCTCAAGTACAATGGGCTCTCCTTCTTTTATCTTTACATGGAATTCAACATCAAGGCTTTTTCTTCTAATTCTCCGGGTTTCCAGGGCTTTTTTCAGTTTCTGCTTTGCCTTTATATCCCTGATTTTATTTACCATTGTACCGTATGGTAGAGACTGTTCAGTTTTCACCTGAAAAATGTTTTTCTTTTTCTGGATTCCTTTTACCAGCAGGGTTTCGAGTGTTTTGAGAGTATCTGGCTCTATAAATTCAATAATATCTCCAGGACCTACCATAGAACGTGATTCAAATGTTGTTTTTCCTGCTCTTGATTCTAAAACCCTTCCAATCCTAAGACCAAGGCGATTGGGCCTTTTAAGACTGATAATTCTGCCACTGGTATCACCCATCATATACCCTTTTGTGAAGGTTCTGTTATATGCCAGCTCCATAACAGCAATGGATTTTCCGGATATTTCAGACTTTTTACCCTTCCTGTAATTATCAATTAACTCTCTATAAACCGATACCACAGCATACACATAATCGGGATTCTTCATTCTGCCCTCTATTTTAAGGGATTTAACTCCAAGTTCTAAAACTCTACGGATTTGAGGAGAGGTATTAAGGTCCCTCATGGAGAGAAGATAAGGCCCGGGTGTCTCTAAAGCTATATTATCCCTTTCAAGCTGGAAGGCCTTACGGCACACCTGGGCACACATCCCGAGGTTGGCTGCCCTCTCGTTTAAGAGCCCGCTTATAAGGCACTGACCGGAGTAGGAGTAGCACAGAGCGCCATGAATAAAGACTTCAATACCCTTGAATTTCTGTACCATCTGTTTCAGGTTTTCATATTCAATTTCCCGTGCCACCACCACTCTTGAAAAACCAGATTTCCTTGCCCACTCCAGGGAAAAGCTGTTGTGGATTGTCATCTGTACCGATGCATGGAGCTTCAGCTTCGGGAAAAGTTTCTTCGCCATATAGGCAACCCCCATATCCTGCATTATCACCCCATCCACTCCAATTCTTTCAAGAAAACCCAGAAACTTCAGCACATCCTGAAACCTTTCCGGAGTAATGAGGGTGTTCAGGGCTACATATACCTTAACAGAATGCTCATGGGCCATAGCCAGTGCTTCAAGGAGTTCTGCATCTGTAAAATTATAGGCAAATTTTCTTGCTCCAAATTCCTTTCCCCCGAGATAAACTGCATCTGCCCCGGCAGCTATAGCTGCCATAAGGGAATCAAAAGAACCTGCTGGAGCCAGGAGTTCGTTGGTTTCATCCATCTTTCTTATATCATGTAAATAACAAGCTCAACATAAAAGGGGATATTTGAACAAAATTCCTTCAAGTCCTTCACCCCCGCAGTGAACATCCATCTCATGCCAGCAAGATTCTGAGTATATTCCTCTATTGCTAAGATGCTTTCCCATATATCCTGTATATACAGCCTCATGTTTCTTTTCATAGGATAGCCACCTCCTCACTCAGTATTTGCTCCCTGATGATTGGTTTAATTGTAGAATATTCTCCTAAGTCAACCTTCCTACCAAGTGCTTCTTCAAGTTCCAACTTTAATCCTGCAAAGTCAAATAAACTCATTTTTCCATCTATTTCCACTAAAATATCAATATCGCTGTCTTTTGTTGCCTCTTCCCTTACCACAGAGCCGAAAACCCCTGCTCTTGTTACCCCATACTTTTTCAGTATCGGCAGGATTCTGTTCTTAATTTCCTCAACGTTCATTTTTTGTCCCCATTAGCACTCTTTTATTATTTCTGATATTTGTTCTTTAAGTAATGGCAGATCCTTTTGGGTTACTTCCCATACTCTTTCCTCATCTACACCAAAATATCCATGAATAAGTTTATCCCTCATACCAGCAATATTTTTCCATGGAATCTCTGGATAGTTCCGTTTCATTTCCTCAGAAATATTTTTAACTGCTTCACCTATAATTTCAATTTTTCTTATAACTGCACTCTTGACCATATCATCTTCGAGAAACTGGTCTCTGGAAATGTCTTTGATGAATTTTTCAATTGCCTGAATGGCATCAATTATATGTTGAAGATATACACTATTCCGCTTCATAAATCACCCTCCTTGATTTCAGAATTTCATCCCTTATATAGGGGCTGATGCTTTCAATGGTTAAAAGGTCAACCTTTCTCCCAAATAAATTGCTCAATTCCTCTTCTAATCTAACCATGTCCAACAAACTTTTCCTGCTATTTTCTTTATACTTAATCAGGATATCAATATCACTGTCTATTTTCTGGTTTCCCCTTATAAAAGAGCCAAATATACCCATATAAACTATTTCATTTTCTTCACATAGTTTAGCCAGTTTCTTCTTTAATCCTCTTTTTCTTAATGAAGGTGGTATGTTCTTCATGTCAATCATTTTTTATCCCCCATCAAATCCTTTGAATTATGAATATCTAAAAGTCTCTTTCTCGTTACCTGAATGGCAAATTTTGATAAATCTGAACCTGTGAAAAATGGTGGGTCAATGTAAATCAGGTTAATTGTCCCTGCCTGGCCCTTCTTAATCAAAGAACCCATCACAAGCTTGTTATCGCCCCATATCAGTTTATTTTTCCAATCTTTTGGGTAATTTTCTGGCCAATATTTCAATGATTCTTCATAATCACCAAGACCTCTTTGCATCTTCCGGGGTTTATTAATCGTTTCAACAGTTTGGAACGGAAGATTTGGCCTTTCAATCGGCATTTTCCCTCCCAAATCCATTTTATCATATTTTTGATGCCAGAGCAGTTCCACATACTTTTTGTTATTGACCATATTCATCCCTTATTTAATCTTAATACCACCATTTCATATAACATTTTGGCTGGTGTGTGAAGTTACTTTAACCTAGATTTGACACTTTGCTCCGCTAACTTATTCGAAAAATCCATTTGACAGAAGCCGGAAATATGTGGTTTTGACCCCAGATTTATCATGTGATTGCCTGATTTTGGCTTAATATCACCTGAGAGAGTGGGTTGAAATTAGAGAAAATGTGTCTTTTGTCGCATGATTTTTTATATTCGACTGTAACTGTCAAGTTTGGGTTAGAGGGGGCGTCAGTGCTCGCACATATATTCTTTTCTGCGAAAAAGAAATTTTAATAGGGGCATCTTTAAATCTCCAAATCTCTCAAAACATCTATAATCTTATTCTCATGCTCCAATATTTTCTTTTTTATCACTTCTGGCTTTTCATAAACTACTTCTTCATATTCAATTTCTTTATACTTTGAAATACTCAAATCATAATTATTCTTTTTAATCTCAGCAAAGGGAACAAAAAAACATTTTCCTTTTCTATCGATTGGTTTTTCATCGTGTCTATTCTTAAATTGTTTAAGTATATCTGGAATATCATTCTTTTCAGGTTGAGGTGTTCTTTTATCATCTAAACTAAAACCATCTGCTTGCATATCATAAAACCAAACTTCCTTAGTTGATTCTCCTTTTGTAAAGAATAAAACCGCTGTTGAAACTCCTGCATAAGGTTTGAAAACTCCAGAAGGCATTGAAATAACTGCATCCAATCTACATTTTTCCAAAAGTAATTTTCTTATTTTTTTATGAGCCTTAGAGTTTCCAAACATAACTCCATCTGGAACAATAACTACACTTTTTCCACTGTTATTTAAAAGATTATAAATTAGTTCTAAAAAGAGAAGTTCTGTTTTCTTTGTTTTTGTTCTAAAATTTTCCCCAATATCTGATTCATCAATACTACCTTTAAATGGAGGATTAGCAAGAATTACTTCATAACAATTAGATTCATCAAATCGTTTAGATAGTGTATTCTTCTGCTCAACATTAGGATTATTAATACCGTGCATCATTAGATTCATTAATGAAATTTTAAGCATTACATCATCAAAATCATACCCATAAAAAGTTTCATCTCTTAAAATTCTCCATTGGCTATCATTAAGTTTATCTCCCACATAATTTTCTTCTTTTACTAAGTTTTCAGAAGTATTATTTTTAAGAATATGTTCAAAAGCGGAAACTAAAAAACCAGCAGTTCCACAAGCAGGGTCACATATTTTATCTCCGTAGTGAGGGTCAAGAAGTTCAACCATCATCTTAATTATATGCCTTGGAGTTCTGAATTGTCCATTCTTACCTGCTGTTTGAAGTTGGCTTAGTAAATATTCATAAATATCTCCTTTTGTGTCTCTGTTTTGCTCTTTAATATGCATATCATTAATGATTTTTACAGCTTCTGCCAAAAGTGAAGCCGTAGGAATGGCAAAAGTTGCATTCTTCATATATTTTGAATAAATTGAATTTTCTCCACCATTAAGTTTTCTCAAAAATGGAAAAACTTCGTCTCTGACATACTCAAGCATTTGTTCAGCAGGCATTTCTGTCCAAACAGACCATTTAAGTTCTTTTTTAGGAAATATTGAAGTGAAATTTTCTCCCAAAAATTTTGCGTTTTGTTCTCTTGAAACATCTTCGTCCTCCAATCTTTTCATAAAGATTAAATAAGACATTTGTTCAATTGCATTAAGTGGATTACTAATTCCACCACTCCAAAATTTATTCCATAACAAGTTTATTTTTGATTTTAATTCTGCATCTAACATTTTAGTTCCCCCTTGAAAGCTTTCTGCATTAAAGCATTAAATAAGTTGTTTATTTCCTGATTAGATCTTTTTTGATGTTGTTTTAGTTTTTCTACTTCTTGGACGATGGAAGCGAATTTGTTTTGTAGGGCGATTGGGATATCAATTACTTCTAAATTATTTAAGATTGCTAAATTAATATTTTTTTGAGCAGTATTAGTTGCTAATGAATCTAAAAGAGGTTTATAACATTTCAATAAATAACTCATGAATAGGGGGGACTCTACTTTAAAACCAACTACACTATCCGGAAAATATGAGTCAAATGCCAATACAGCAGTTTCACCAATATTAGCTGCAATAGTTATTGCTAAAGTTCCTCTATAGAATAATTTGCTTTGCTTAATTCCCTCTTCGGAATATGTTTGAGTATACTTTTTTAGATAGATTGAATCACTTTGCCTAACATCTCCTGTTTGAATAAAAGGATATTTTCCACCATATAAAAATTTCGCATTTTGCGGTCTATGTGCAGATTTACCCCTTGCCAATAGCCCATATTTTGATAAATTACACTTTATCCAATTTTTATCATTATTAATTGGATTTCCAAACATCTCAAAAAAAGTGCTTTCTAAAAAATCTTGTGTCAAATTATCTGCTTCTTTTCGCCATTCTTTTGCTTTTTCTGCTTTTTCTAAAATTGAAACTATTGCTTTTTGTGTTTCTTTATTTTCTGGGTAAAATAATTTTATATCTTGAATATATCCTTTCGAAATATGTTTTAATCCTGCCCCCTTAAATCCTTCTTCAAGTAATTGAATTTTACCAAATAAATAATAATAAACATATTTTGCTAAAACTTTTTTATCAACTTTTACAATAAAACAATCTGTACTAGTAGAAAATTTTTCATTACAATAATGAATTCCTGCATGCCCCCCAGTTGCAAATATTAAATACTCTCCGTCTTGATTATATTGATTATATTGGTCAATAAATTTAGTTTGCTTATCGCTTGACGTAAAGAATTTATATTCACCTTTCTTCAAACCTTCTCCTGCCTTTATCCTTGATTTTTTTTGAAAATCGAATACTTCGCTAAGTTCAATTTCCTTCCATCCCCCTGGTAATTTTTGTTTATTCATTCTAATTTCTCCAGCAATTCCAATGCATCCTTTTCAAACTTTGAAAATGCAAACCATTTCTGTCCTAAATCTTTTAACGATGCGCCAATATGATATACTTCTTTATTGTCAATAATCATAAACCTGTCATGCGAATCTTTAAATTCTTTAATTTCAATTACAGGATATTGAGAATTATATTTATTTAAATCTAATTTTAATTGTTTTGTGATGATTTTTGTATAAATTACCACACCCACATTAATTCTTCTTTTAGAAAACAATGTCAAAACAGAATCATCAACGAAATTATCAATTAACACAATTGATTTTTTTGCGCTTCTTATTAAATCAGAAACAAACTTATAAGCATCAAATATCTGTCCGTCAAAAAAGAGCCCTTGTTTTTTAACAAGTTCTTTACTTTCAATTGCCTCAAAAATTCGTTCAAAATTTTTATCTGTTTTTATTTGAGATTCTAATTGTTTTCTTTCAACAGTATCTAACCTTCTAAATATTTCAGCATTTTGAAAAATAAATTTACGCATTGAAATAAAAGCTCTCATTATCTGAATACTCACTTCAATCGCCTTCTTACTTCTCAGAATTCCAGAGAGCATAGCAACGCCTTGTTCAGTGAAAACGTATTGTAAATATTTTCTATGAGCGCCTCTTTTATTTTTTATGGTCACAATTTGTGACCTTAAACTAAAAATAGTTGAAGTCGCATTTTGCGACATCAAGTTTTTTGCTTCTCCTTTTGTTAGCTGAAACATAAAATCTATAGGAAATCTATCAATGTTTCTTTTGACTGCTTGATTTAATACTTTTGTTGGAACATCATAAAGTACAGCTAAATCACTATCAAGTATTACCTGAAGCCCTCTGATTGTATGAATTTTATCTTTAATTGAATTATTTGAAACTATTAATTCTTCTTTCATAACCCCCTCCTCACAATCTGCCCTGGTATTGAAACAGAATCATCTTTTGTCTTCTGAATGAATGTGTTTCTTTCATCTATTGCTTTATCTATTGCTTCCTTTAACTGTGATAAAAACTCAAAATTTAAATCATCTTCAATATAAGATATAATTCCCTTATCTAAAATTGCTCTCCAGCTGAAATTATCTCTTGCAGGATTATATACAAACAAACTTTTTCCTGCGACATTAACAGAAATAGGATTATCAATCTCTTGCTTTATCAATTGTTTAAGTTGGGTAGAAACTTTCACGCCTTTTTTATCACAATAATCCTTAAAATGAGAAAAATCTCTTTGAGTAAGTTTGGCTGATACCGTCTTAACATCATACTTATTATCCCATTTTTCTATTGCCATAATAGAAGGTTATTCAAAGTACTTTATAAAGCTTCTTATATTTGTAAACTTAAGTTTACAAATTCACATCATCTTAATCTTATTACACTCAATAACTATCTTCTGCAACTCAGAATCCTGAAACTTGTCAAGAGGTCTTTCATTAGAAAGAGGCGGAACAGTAAAATCCTTTAATTCAATGTGTTTAGTTCGAGCAAAAACCTTTTTCAAAATCTGCAAAAACTTAATCTGCTCAGAAGTATAATTCTGATTTTTCTCAATAATATGTTTATTAAATTCTCTTTCTATCAAAACGCGAGGGTCATATTCCTGCTTTAAACTCAATATCTCTCTTATGAAGAGCAAGAAGTCAATCTTTAGAATTCTCTGAACATTGTCAATAGTCATCTCAGGTCTCAATGCGCTTAATTGCTTTTCTAACTCAAGAAGCTCAGAAGGAGTAATACCTTCTCCTTTCCTAATCTTATTAACAAGAGAGTTTGTCTCTAAGAATTTTTTTAATTCTTCATCTTCCTTGACTTCTTTTTTGAATTCCTCAACTTTCAAAATTATATCAGGAGCATCAACTTGAAGCATCCTCTTAGGATTTTTTTCATAATAAACCATCAATGGAGCAAGCTCAATTATAATAAATTCAACATCTTCAAAAGTCAATTCATCCCAGAAATTCTCTTGAAAAACTTTCAAAATATCTTCCTTCTTTTCTTGCACGGCTTCTAAATTATCTTTCTGCAAAATATTCTCCATATTTTCCTTTACATGTTCTTGAATTTTATATATTCCATCTTTATCATCATCTAAGATAAACTTAAACAATTTTTCAACTTGAAGAATAAATGAAGAAACAAGAGGATTCTTTCCAGGATTTAATGAAATAAGAGGAGCAATTTCGTTTCTTAATTCATTGACGTAATCTTTTAAATCAAACTTTCTTTGCACTCTTTTCTTAACCTTTTCACCATATTCAGCAGTTCTCTCTGCAACAATCATAGGGGTTGAGGGATTTTTTACAGTATCTAAAATATTATTAATTAACGGAAGTTTTTCTCTTACAATAAAAGAATCCTTATCTAAAGAATCAACTTCATAAACAATTTTAGTTTCAACAAATTCTTTCTGTTTAGCATTTAATCCTTTCTTTAATAATTCAACCCTATTCAAGAAAATTTTTGTAAGAGTGTCTGTTCCAGGTTTTCTCTCTTTAGCTTCTTTAAGATGATGATATTTTATATTTGAATGTCCGCCAATAGTAAAGTCTAAAATCAAAAAATCGTTTTTCTCTCTGTTTGGAAGCCATTCCTTATGTTTACATGATCTTAAGTTTCTAGTTCCTCTTCCGAGCATTTGCCAGAACCTTATTCCTGAAAAAACAGGTTTTGCAAAAACTAAATTGCATACTTCTGGAATATCAATTCCAGTATCTAAAACACCAACAGACAAAGCAATTCTTGGCTCGGAATCAAGTTTGAATCTTGAAATCTCGTCAGTATACCTATATATATCAGAAACAATCATTTGAACTTCATTACTTACAGCAGGAAATAACTTATTAAAAATTTTCTTGATATGCTCTGCATGTTTGATATTTGCACAAAAGAAAATCGTTTTTGCAGGTTTTCCTTCATCAGATTTGTAGCACCTATTCATAAACTCCCTAATTACTAACTCATTGGTTTTATCATCCATGAAAACCTTAGCGAATGAAGAACCTGGAAGCATAGTATAATTTGGGTCTTCTTCCTGTTTTCTTAATTGGTCTTGAAGCTGTCTTGTTAAACTTGCCCCGTCTATTCCTAACGAAAGAATCTTTGTATCAATCATCTCTGCGTTATATGGAACTAAAACTCCATCTCTTATAGCTTCATCATAAGAATATTCAACTGTTGGCTTATCTCCCTCACATTCAAATAACTCATAAGTGTTTCTACTTTCGGCTGTTGAGGGTGTTGCTGTAAGACCTATTTTTATTGCATCAAAATATTTATAAATTAATCTATTTGGATCATAAATTGACCTGTGGGCTTCATCAAAAATAATCAAATCAAAAAAGCCAGGACTAAAACTTTCAAAAAATTTCTTAGTTTTCCCACTCCTTAACGTTTGAACTGTTGAAACATATAGTCCATTTGGAAAACTCTTCGGACTTTCTCTTAAATCAACAACTGCCTCAGAAAAAAACTCCTTGAAGCCAGCAGATTTTGCCTGATTAGCCAATGCAATTCTATCAGCAATGAATAAAACATTTCTTACAATATTTGACCTTAAAAGAACATCAATCACAGCCATAGCAACTCTTGTTTTTCCTGTTCCAGTAGCCATATTGATTAAAGCAGATTTATACCCAATCTGAATATGTTCCATCATTTGTTTTACAATAAGAATGCTCTTTGGTCTATCTACAATCTTCCCAATGTTTATTTTAGTCGGGTCTCTTCTCTTCCTAAAAAGTTCCATTCTTCTCTTTAAGTCAGATTGAGAAAAAGGTCCGCTAACATAACTCTCAACTCCGTCCTGAGTTATAAGAAGCCATTTATTACCATTAGTTAAAAAAATCGGAATTTTCTCCTTTGTTTGAGATTCAATATTTTTAAGATAAGTTCTTGATTGAGCCCTTCCTTTATCTTCTGAAACAGAGAATTTTTTTGCTTCAATTAAAGCAATTGGACTATTATCTTCAGCCAGCAGTAAGTAATCTATAAATCTTCCAGAATTATCCTCTCTACCTTGAGACAGCACATATTCCTTAGTTTTAAAATTAGATTTAACAGAATTTACTTCTTCTTTAATATACTTCTTAAGCCATCCAGCAGTTTTTAACTGTTTGTCTATTAACTGCTCTCTAGTTTCTTTTTCATTCATTATAATTATAATATAATCACCATATTTATTAAATTTTCTCTTTTAAAGACACCCTAAATGTTCTTTTAGAAAAAGAACCAAAACAAGATGCCCCTTATTTTCTTTTTTCTAAAAACAAAAAATCCTACGCCCCTAGCCCTTGGTCATCGCTCAGACAAATATAACAAGCATTAAGAGACTGCGAAGTCTTGTAGTTTCTTCCACTCAAATTTGCCTACGGCAAAACTTCCCTTAAGCCCGATGTTAGTTTCAATAAAATTCGAGTTCTAAAAAAAAAGAAAAAAAGGGGGAAAAAATTGTCCTTAATTCAAGCCCAGTTTTCTTCTTTTTTCTTCTATCTTTTCTATCATTACTCTGGCTGTTTCCACAGGGTCAGAGCCGGTAAAAACAGTGGCCCCGACCAGGCCTTCCGCATCCTCTGTCAGTATTTTTGTCACAAGCTGGCTGCCTGAAATTCTCGGCGGCGGATTTACATGGGTGGTAACCCCAAGGCTTACTGCCCATGTGCCTATAGAAAGTGCTTTCTCAGTTGTATATTCCGGTGCGCTGGCAAGCACAGGGAGGTCCTTTATTGGCACACCAATCCTGTCAGAGAGTGCCTTCAAAAGGTCTCCTATCCTGGAGTTGTCCACACATGAGCCAAAGTTTAGTACAGGTGGCAGAGCCTCCATACCAGCAGCCCTGCCCAGAACTTTCAATACACCCTGAAGGTCCTCTCCTGCCTCCTTATAGGCTGTGTCAGGATTCATAAGCCCTGACTTTGCATGGGCTGTGGCAACGCATCCAGTAGATATCACAAGTACATTGCGCTTTATGAGCTCTCTGGCAATCCCAACATTCATGAAATCATGTTTTACCCTTGGATTATTACAGCCCACAATAGCCACTGCACCACGGATTTTACCTTCAGTGATAGCGTCCACCAGAGGTTTTAACGGGTCCTCTTTGTTAATTTTAGAGAGTACCGCCAGCAAAACCTCAGGGGTAAAACCTGCCATAACTTTGGACTTTACATTTGGTATGTTAACCCTCTTCGGGTCCCTATTCTTGAAGTTATCTATTGCCAGTCTCACAATCTTTTTAGCAACCTCATCAGCTTCTTTTTCATTGAACTCTATGTGTTCTGCGCCAGGAATCTTTGCGATATCGGCAGTGGTGATAACTTTAGTATGGAAATTATCTGCCACAGGCACAAGCCCCGGATATATACACTGATAATCTACCACCACAGCTTCCATAGCCCCGGTTATAATGGCAGTCTCAGTATTCAATTCATTTCCTGCTATGGGAATCCCCTTTCTTTCCAGTAGCTCTATTCCAGTACAGCAAAGTCCCACCACATTTATACCCTTTGCTCCAGCCTTTATTGCCTCTTCCTCCAGCTCTTCGGCTGCATCCACAATCTTCTCTGAGAGCAGGGGCACATGGCCATGTGTGGAAATATTGATATAGTCTTCCCTGAGTACACCGAGCCCAGCCTCTGAAATTTTTGGACTTGGGCTTCCAAAAAGAATATCCTGCAAATCCGTTGACATAGCAAGGCCGCCATACCCATCGACAATACCTGTTTTCAGCATACCAAGTATTATGTTTACAGGGTCTGCATCCACACCCATAGTTCTCCTGTGCATACCTTCATTTACCACAACATTTCCACCGAATGGTAGAATGCCAAGTTTTTTCCATGTATCAATACGCTCCTCAGGGGCATGCAGTTTAATCCAGTCCATGGCATCTTCGCCGTGCTGCCTTCCCAGGTCCTGCAGAGCCCTGTTTGCCACCTCCATGGCAAGCAGCTTTTTATCCTTTGTGTCAGCCCCTTCAATTCCTAGATCCCCGGCAATCCTTCTAAGCTTTGCCTCATCCTTAATCTTATATGGAGCATTACCCATGCCAGCCTCCCGTAAAAGTATAGCCACATGTCTTGCATGGTCCATATGGGATGCCGCCCCTCCTATTGTATTCTGGAGAAGTCCTCTGGCAACCATAGTATCAGCCGTGGCACCGCATACCCCTCTGGGTGAATTTTGGGTAATTCTACATGGGCCCATATTACAGTTCCTGCAAGAGACTCCTTCCTCGCAGAATTTGCACTTTGGCTCCTGCTTCTGAACCCTGTCAAAAGCTGTATCTATTCCATCCTTTTTTGCTATTTTCAAAAGTTCCACATTGGCAGGGTCTATGGTTGAATCCTCTATACTCCTGCCCCTTGTATCAAATTCTTTCATATCTTCCACCTCCTGATTTAAACTGTATTTTACGACTATTATACAATCCATAAAATAAAAAAACATCCAAATTCCAAATCTCCCACCTCATATATTTACCTCCTATACTAATTGGGTTTTACAACACATAAATTTTTCGTCATCACCATGCTCACCTTATAGAGAAGGAATTACTCGATTGATTTTGAAAAACAATAACACACAAAAGAGATAAAATCAAAGAAACTGCTGAACCTGCATGCCACATACACGGAGAATAAAATGGAAGAAATAGATGAGATAATAAGAACGAAAAGAACTGGCATTGCAATTCAAATAACCGATGATGCAACTTTAATAGTAAGAGCACCTTTTGGTATTGATACACTCACCATCGAAAATATTGTTTTGAAACATAAAAAGTGGATAGAAAAAAAGAAAAAGGAAATCCTATCAAGAAACCCAAAATTTTCCAGAAAGAAGTTTGTAGACGGAGAAGATTTTCTGTATCTTGGCGAGAGTTACAGATTAACCTTGGTGGACGACAAAACTCCTTTAAAATTTGAAAATCGATTTTATCTTTCAAAAGAATATCAAATACTGGCAAAAGAGATTTTTATTAAATGGTATAAAGAAAAAGCCCATGAAAAAATATCTGAAAGAGTTCAGTGGTATGCCAGCAAAAAAGGATTGAAATACAGCAGAATAAACATTACCAACGCTCAGAAAAGATGGGGCTCCTGCAGTCCAAATGGCAACCTGAACTTTTCATGGCGCTTAATAATGGCGCCTTTATCTGTTATAGATTATGTTGTTGTTCATGAATTAATCCATCTGGAAGAAAGAAATCACTCAAAATCATTCTGGCTTAAAGTTAAAACGTTAATGCAAGATTATGAAATCTATAAGAAATGGCTAAGATATAACGGATATCTACTCAGGATAGAATAAGAAGGGTCAATATCAATCATGGGAATATGCTGGCTTATGTTTTACTCACAAAAATATTATACACAACCACAGCATCAATATCCAGCAGGCTTTTATTTCTGAATTTATATCTAGCATTATGGGTAAGATAAAAACACTTTCTGGCAATATAGTTGATGTCCTGAACTCCAGAGTTTACCCGGGCACCCTTAAAATATCTCATGGCAGAATACTGGAGATTTCACAGGAAAAGAAAAATTATGAAAATTATATTATTCCAGGGTTTATAGATTCTCATATTCACATTGAAAGTTCCATGTTTCCACCTTCAGAGTTTGCCAGAGTAGCAGTAATTCATGGTACAGTTGGTGCAGTGTGCGACCCTCACGAGATTGCCAATGTTCTTGGCATAGAGGGTGTGAAATATATGATAGAAGATTCAAAAGCTGTGCTCATGAAACTATACTTCAGCGCTCCCTCCTGTGTGCCTGCAACAGACTTTGATAGCAGCGGTGCAGTTCTTGGTACCGTGGAGGTGGAAGAACTTCTGAAGCTGGGTGAAATAAAATGCCTGGGTGAGGTGATGAACTTCTCTGGCGTTCTGGAAGGCAATCCCGAGCTGATTAAAAAGATCAGCCTTTCTAAAAGATACTCAAAGCCAGTAGATGGCCATGCCCCCGGATTGAGAGGACAGAAACTTGAGAAATATATAAGCTCTGGAATATCAACCGACCATGAATGCCTTACCAGAGATGAAGCAGAAGAAAAGCTAGGCCTTGGTATGATATTGAACATCAGGGAAGGTTCAGCAGTAAGTAACTTTGAGGAGCTTATTCCTCTTCTGGAAGAGCATTATAAAAACTTTATGTTCTGCAGTGATGATAAGCACCCTGATGACCTGGTAAATGGACATATTAACAGTATTGTGAAAAGGGCGGTAAATTATGGTATCGACGCAATAAAAGTCTTAAAGGTTGCATGTGTAAATCCTGTACTTCACTACAGCCTGGATGCTGGACTGCTGAAAAGAGGGGACTCTGCTGATTTTCTTATTGTGGATAATCTGAAGGATTTTAATGTACTCAAAACAGTTATAAACGGAGAAATTGTGGCAGAAGAAGGTAGAACATTCATCAACAGAAAAACCCCTGAAGTTATGAATAATTTTAAAGCAGAGGAGAAGAAAACAGAGGATTTCAGAGTCAAGTATAGCAGAGGTGATATGGTTGTTATTGAAGCACTGGATGGCCAGATTGTAACAGGTAAACTTATTCTTCCTCCATATATAGCTGATGGATATGCTGTATCTGATATTGAGAGAGATATACTGAAAATAGCTGTGGTGAATCGCTATGGGAAGAGTGTGGTGAGAACTGGTTTTGTGAAAAATTTTGGTCTTACAGAAGGAGCTATTGCCTCAAGTGTGGCTCATGATTCCCATAATATTATAGCTGTCGGGGTATCTGACAGAGATATATGCAGGGCTGTCAATCTGATTATTGAGAACAATGGAGGTATATGTGCTGTATCTGATGAGGAGGCTGTCTTACCTTTACCAATAGCAGGCCTTATGAGTGATAGGAGCTATTCGGAAGTAGCAGAAAAATATATTAAAGTAGATAGTATGGCAAAATCTCTTGGTTCTGAACTGAAATCACCTTTTATGACACTTTCATTTATGGCTTTGCTGGTCATTCCCAGAATAAAGCTGAGTGATAAAGGGCTGTTTGACGTGGAGAAATTCGAGTTTATTGAACTTTTTAGAACGTAAAGTGATTATCTTGTAACTACTCCCTCGCAATCTCCACGAAATTCTTAATTATTTTCAAACCTGCCCTTCCGCTCTTCTCAGGGTGGAACTGGGTTGCAAAAACCGAGTCCTTCTCCAGAATAGCAGGAACATCAACAGAATAACCTGTGGTAGCAACCACAACATCCTCCTGAGGCACAGCATAGTAAGAGTGGACAAAGTAAAAGTACTCACCATCCTTAATCCCCTCGAGAATTCTACTCTCCTTCTTAATTTCAATACTGTTCCAGCCCATATGTGGAATTTTAACATTTTTGGGAAGCCTGACCACCTTACCCTTAATAATATCCAGCCCACTCTCTCCCAGTCTGGACTCCTCACTCTCACTGAAGAAAAGCTGCAGCCCAAGACATATTCCCAGAATAGGCTTCTTCCCGGCACTATCAACTATAACCTCTCTCAGAGGCAGAAGATTTGCCATAGCATCCTCAAAGGCTCCCACGCCAGGGAGAATCAAAGCATCGCTGGCCTCAATCTCCTCGACACTGGAAGTTATTACAGGCCTGGCCCCGGCATATTCAAAAGCTCTATAAACACTCCTAAGATTTCCCATTCCGTAGTCTACTATAGCTATCCTCATTCTATCAAAGCCTCACAGGAATGCCCTTTTCCTTAAGATACCTCTTAATATCCCCAACAGTATATTCGTGATAATGAAAGATTGAAGCAGCCAGCGCTGCATCAGCCCTCGCAGAAGCAAAGGCTTCATAGAAATGCTCAAGTTCACCTGCACCCCCACTGGCTATAACCGGTATATTGACAGCTTCAGAAATAGTTCTGGTAAGTTCAATATCAAAGCCATCCTTTGTACCATCAGCATCCATACTGGTCAATAGAATCTCACCAGCACCCAGCTTCTCAACCCTTTTAGCCCATTCCACAGCATCTATACCAGTAGGTTCTCTCCCACCATATATATAAACCTCAAACCAGCATTTTCCCCTGGAAGTTTCAATAACATCTCTATCCTCTCTATTTTCATATACCCTTCTTGCATCAATAGCTGATACAATACACTGGTTTCCAAAACGTCTGGCTCCACCAGAAAGAATCTCAGGATTTTTAATGCCTGCAGTATTAATGGCAACTTTATCCGCACCCGCCTTGAGAATTCCCCTTATATCCTCAACCTCACTTATTCCCCCTCCAACTGTAAGAGGAATAAAAATCTGGTCAGCTGTAGCCTCAACCACCTTAACCATCGTCTTTCTGCCTTCATGGCTTGCACTTATATCAAGAAAAACAAGTTCATCTGCCCCCTGCTCATTGTAAACCTGAGCAAGTTCCACAGGCGAACCAGCATCTCTCAGATTCTTAAAATGCACGCCCTTAACCACTCTTCCATCCTTGACATCCAGACAGGGTATAATTCTCTTTGTAAGCATAGCAACATATTAACTGAATTTAACTATTGAAAACTTTAAGTCTCTTCAAGACAAGGAATAGCCATGAATACCTTTCTCACACCCATGCAGATAAAAATTCTTGAACTGAGAGCAAAGGGACATACTCAGGCTGCAATTGCAGGTATGCTGGGTACAACAAGAGCAAATATAAGCATAACAGAAAAGAGAGCAAGAAAAAATGTAGAGAAGGCAAATGCAACTCTTGACCTATTCAGGAAAATCGGTTCTCCTAAGGTAATTGAAATTAAGGATGGCGAGGATATCTTCAATGTACCAAAAGAGGTTTTCTCCTGCGCCACCATATGCAATATAAAGGTAAAGGAAAATACTCTCTCGCTGATTGATAAGATTAAAAGGAGTGTTCCTGATAAAATTCAGGGTAGAGTTGTAAAAGAAAAAATTGAAATAACCATACTCAAAGACGGCGGAGTTATTATTGAATAATCTCTTCTATGAGAGGTATGAGTTCAAAGAAGCTTTCTATTATATAGTCAGCACTTTCTCCTTCATGCTTCAGATAAGCATTTTCTTCCCTTCTGAACCATATAGTTTTCATTCCAGCATTCCCTGCCCCTGTTATATCCACATCAACTTTATTACCTATCATCAGGCACTCCTCCGGGTCAAGCCCGAGCTTCTCTGCTGCAAGAGTAAAAATCTCAACTGAAGGTTTCTCAACACCAGCTTCTCCTGAGGTAACAAAAATATCAAAAAAATGGCTAAGTCCAAGAGCGATAAGCTTCTCCCACTGCTTTATTGCTATGCCGTTGGATACAACACCAAGCCTGAACTTCTCTCTGAGCCTGATAAGAGAAGGGATAACACCCGGAAAGGGCTTGAGATAGCCAAACTTGGTATGCTCATAGGCAACAATACCTGCTGCAACAATTTTAGGGTTCCAGGGGATATTTAAATATCTGAGAAGTTCGTCGTAGTGCCTCGGATAGTTAGAGCCAAAGGTTTTGATTATGTGCAGGAGCTTCTCATACAGCTCCTGCTCATCTCTAAACGGCAGCCCTGAGTCTATCATTGCTCTAACCGAGTTACGTCTTGCCATTTCAGCAAGCGTTGTGCTGTCGTAGAGAGTATCGTCTATATCAAACAGAAGAGCTTTTATCATTCCACTATTTCCATCGCCTGAGCAAAGACTCTTGTTCCCTGAGCGCCTGTTATTTTTGCCTTGACTTTCTGTCCTCTTCTAACGCCACCTCTGACATATATTATATAATCGCCAGAATGAGCAACACCGTCACCCTTCTTACCGGTACTTGTTATATCAACAATTATCTCTTCACCCACCGAAGGTTTGAATCTCTTCTCAACCTTTCTTGTCGATGCCTTTATGCCACCCAGCGGATGCCTCGAACCACATGCTTCGCACTTGAGGAAATTGACTCTATCCTCCTTCACAATCTTTGTATCAGGCCTTCCACATTCAGGGCAGATAACATACTGATTCAGGAAGGCAATAAACTTCTCCTGTATCTGGTGCTGTCTGAAATGTCCCTTTACCACAAGGTGTCCGCTTTCAAAAACACCAGAGGTACCCAGCTCCCTTAGAAGCCATTTTGTGAGCATGTCAGGGGTTCTGTTTATGGCCTTGGCAACCTCGCTGAGATTCTGAATCACTGTCAGCTTGCCCTGAACTATAGAAGATATTACAGGCGGCTCAAAACGGGAATGCTCCTTAACCTTCTCGGGAAGCTCTTCATATGCTTTTTCCAGCAAAGTATTATAGTCGTAATCTGAAATTGCCATGCTCTCGCCCTATATTAAACCCAGCTCCTGAAGGGTTTTTTTGACATTCTCAGTTGCCATCTCAGCGTCATTTACACTTTTGGCACCGGTACATACCATCTTTCCTGAACCGAAGAGCAGGAGTACAACTTTTGGTTTACTCATTCTATACACAAGACCAGGGAATTGCTCTGGCTCATATTCTGTATTATCAAGAGCTATTGCAATAGCATCAAGATTAAGCTCAGCATGGAGATTGGCTGTTGCCACAACATTCTGAACTACAACCTCAGGCTCAGCCTTTATATCTATACCTGCGCCTTTTATCTTTTCAATTGTCCTCTTAATAGCAAGAGTGGCTTGTTCAATGCTCTTAGCTCCAGTGCATACTATCTTACCTGAACCGAAAATCAAAGCTGCAGCCTTTGGCTCATCCAGATGATAAACCAGACCAGGAAACCGTTCAGGCTCATACTCAACTTTGTCAAGACTGACTGTTATCAATCCTAAGTCAAACTTTTGTCCAAGAGATGTTGAAGCAACGACATTCTCAATTTTTACATTGCTCATTGGGGTGTTACCTCCATTTATAAAGTATTTAAATACTCAAATTATTCTGAGATGTAACCATTTAAAAAGTATTTAAATAGTAGAGGGCTAAATTGAATGGCTTGTTCATCTCAGTTTCACTGGTAAATAATCCTGTCATGGTTATCCATTTCTCTCATTAACAACGGAGGAGTTGATCACCTTGGCCAGTACATTATTATGAATACTCCAATCACGCATATACCCCCACCTATTAGTTCAAAGATATCAGGAGGCTTTTTATCTATCATCCAGCCCCATAATATGGCCATAACGATGAAGATACCGCCATAAGCAGCATATACCCTGCCGAAACTGGCAGGCTGGAAGGTGGGAATTATGCCGTAAAGCACAAGGATTATGGCACCCAGGACACCAATATAAATGCTGTGACTCTCTCGATACCACTGCCACACAAGATATCCACCTCCAATCTCAGCAAGACCTGCAAGGACAAAGAGGGCCAGAGACTTTATTATAAACATTATTTTACACCCAGTTCCATTATATTTTTATACCTGGTTTTATAAGCATTTCTACTCCTTTCTATTATATTCTCTTCAAATACTATTTTAGTCAGTGCTCCTCTTTACATTCAAATATAGTTAGTAGTACAACCCCCATACTTTTACAAACTCACCTTCCCACAACCTCTGCCTCATACCCGGCATTCCTGACAGCCTTCACAAACTTTTCAGCGCTATCACTCTGAGGCACAAGCATCTCTGCCTTACCCCCGCTGAGAGACACTCTGACTTTGCCTGCTCCCACACTCTCCAGGTTACCCCTGACAACTCCCACGCAGCCCTGACATGTCATTCCTGTAACCTTCAGCACCAGCCTCTTCAAAGCTTTCTCCTTCTTCACATCCTCCGAAGCTTCAACCTCCACCTGACTCAGATATGAGTTTATTATATCCTTGAGATACCACTCGCAGCACCTGCCAGAGGGATTTGTTGTCAGGCACCACCTGCCCTTCCCCGCATTCGTAACCTCCTGAACACCCTCGAGAGTGGAACAGCACTTCTCCTCGATAATCGCCTTCCTGAGCATTTCATCCGTAACCCTGTTGCAATAACACAGAGGCTTTGGCTCAGAATCTTCTTTAATTCCTACCCTTGTTTTAACCTCAGCCTCTGTGAGGTAAACATCCTTAACATTGTTGAAGTACACCACATCGCACTCCTGTGAAGGACAGAAGTAAAAGTCCTCGTCTATTTTGTCCCAATACTCCTCCTTTACATGCACCCCCAGAGTTAGAGGTACAACTTTCATACCCTCTGTTTCACACCTTTTGCAAACCTTCTCAGCCATCACCTCTATTTCAAATTTCATTTTTTTACCTCCTTTTCGAGATTACACTTCTCACATTTATCCTCTCTCATATAGTACCACAGGCTCAACAGTATAAGACCTATTCCCAGGAGAGTTAAAGGCAGCTTGTATGTTGCAATTGCAATAACGAGACTTATTCCACCAAGACCACCCAGTAGCACGGCAACCACAGGCAGGCAGCAGGCTGAGGCAGTAATCAGACCAATCAATCCACCTGCTGCTACAATTATGCCACGCTTTTTCTTTTTATCTCCCATTTCATCCTTCCTTAACTTTGGGATACAGATTTTCTATAATTTCTGTAATTTCCCTGTAACTCGTTTCTCCACCCTTTTTCTTCAGTAGATTTCCATTCCCGTCTAAAAATACAAGGTATGGGACATATTTCACACCAAACATATTTGCAATAGATTTAGCATTCTTGTTTGTTACTACATTTATCAATCTAAATTCAATTTTCCCCCTGTAATGTTCAGCAGCTTCCGACACTGCCTTATTTGTCGACTCGCACTCCGTGCACTGGAGCCAGAAGTAGTAAATTACAGGTGTTTTGCTGCTGTATGACTGGTTATTCAAATTTTTTAATTCTCCAGGGTTATTTCCACCGAATAAAGGATACAGATTATAAACTACAAAAAAAACTGCAACTAAAATGAACAGAATAAGTACAGGATTTAATTTTCTGCCTTTCATCTTTCCACCCTGATAGAAGTTATGCCCTCCTCCCTCAGAATATCGCACTTTCTCAGCCTGACTTCATAAAGCTGGATATGATTTTCCATTCCTGATATTAAATCCTTCATTTCATGGTTAAGGCTGTAAACACGCCTCCTGCCCTGCTGTTCCACATCAACAAAACCGCAGTTGAGGAGACACCTGAGGTTGTGAGATACCCTGCTCTGCTCATAACCGCTCTCACTGCACAGCTCAAGAACGCTCATCTCCTTCTTCATGAGCAGCATCACTATGTCGAAGCGGGTACGGTTGGATAGCACGCCTGCGAAGAGTTTGAATGATTCATACATCATATGATTAGAGTATCATATAAATTATATAAAACTTTCGCAATTATTTTACAAAATCTCCAAATATAGACCTGCCGTATTCCAAGGCTTCGTTTGGTGAATAAATCTCCCCATCTCTGTATTCTAAATTTTTCAATCTCCACGCCTCCAGATGCTCCTGGGAGCAGAAGAAGTTGATGAAAGGGCACATGGTTTCCGCTGTGCATCCGCACCTCTCCCTATCACCAACAAATTCAACAGCATCCTCAGGGGTTGCAGAGGTTATCCTGCCCTCCTTGACTACAATTCTAATCTCATCTTCGCATTCCGGGCATCTTGAGAGTATGGTTATATTATCACCCAGCATGAAGTGAATACCAAGAGCGTCGGTGGCGCAGAGAGCATAGACCTCATGCCCATCCTCAAAAATCACCCTGTGACGCGTTTCAACAGCTGAGAAAGGATACGCGGATATAATATGACCTCCTTTACTCAGCAGAATGTCGGCATTTCCAAGCTTTTCTATAGTTTTGCTGACTGTGTCAATGGGCAGAACCAGCTCTGCCGCAATTTCTTCAGGGGCAGGGGCTCTGCCTCCTCTCGCAAACCCCCTCAGTATGCATTTCCGGATTTCGTTCTCAAGGTGGCTTAATTCTGCCTCCCCTATCCGACCTCTCACCGCTTCTCCGATTTGCTCCATAAGCCTTTTCATGATAATCACCCGCTACATGGTCGGCCACATTAAAAATGACCAAGGTATCATATGATATCATTATCATGTTAAGTATATAAAGCCTGTCATCATATATTACTCAAATCAGAATTTTCATAAAATTTCATAACACCTCTTAAATAGCTTTATAAAGGGTTGTATATTTAGTAATACTACTGAAAAAATAGATTGAAATAGATTAACAGGAGGTATTTCAATGAGCAGCTTAGAGGAGAAAAAACAGAAGATTTTTAACATAGTAGAGAAGAAAGATGTAGCTTTTGTGAAGTTTCAGTTTACAGATGTTCTGGGAGTGTTGAAAAGCTTTGCAATACCTGCAAGAGAGCTGGAAACAGCCATAGACGAGGGTATGGGTTTTGATGGAAGCTCCATTCTTGGTTATACGCCAATTCATGAGAGCGACATGATAGCCATGCCAGACCTTGATACATTTACACTGCTACCATGGAGACCCCAGGATAAAAAGGTGGGCAGGATAGTTTGCGATATTCTCACTCCTGAAGGAAGACCGTTTGAAGGTGACCCCAGATATACACTCAAGCGTACTGTTGAAGATGCAAAGAAAATGGGTTACACAATGAATGTGGGTCCAGAACTTGAGTTCTTTTTATTCAAATCTATGGAAAGTCCCGAGGTCACAGATTTAGGCGGATACTTTGACTTATTACCTCTTGACACTGCCGAAGATGTTAGAAGGCAGATTATATTTGCCCTTGAATCGATGAATATAAGGGTGGAGTACTCCCACCACGAAGTAGCTCCAAGTCAGCATGAAATTGACCTGCGCTATACCGATGCCTTAACCATGGCTGATAATGCTCTATCTTACAGGATGGCTGTAAAGGCAATAGCAAGCCAGAATGATTTATATGGTACTTTCATGCCCAAGCCAATCTTCGGAGAGAATGGCTCAGGAATGCATACACACCAGAGTCTATTTACATTAGACGGTAAAAATGCCTTCTTTGATGCTGACGACAAGTGGTACCTCTCAGATACCGGAAAACAGTATATAGCAGGGTGCCTCAAGTATGCCAGGGAAATCACTCTTGTTCTCGCCCAGTGGGTGAACTCCTATAAGAGACTTGTTCCAGGTTATGAAGCTCCTGTCTATGTCTCCTGGGCAAGAAGGAACAGGTCCGCTATGATAAGAGTTCCACTCTACAAGCCAGGAAAGGAAAAGGCCACAAGAATGGAGTTCAGATCACCTGACCCTGCATGTAACCCTTACCTTGCCTTTGCTGCCATGCTAAGTGCAGGTCTTGCTGGAATAAAAGAGAAGCTTGAAATTCCAGACCCCATAGAAGAGAACATTTTCCACATGACAGAGGCAAGGCAGAAGGAGCTTGGAATAGGCAGTCTTCCAGCAAATCTCGGAGAGGCAATGTCTGAATTTGAAAATTCCGAACTTATGCGCAATACAATGGGCGACCATGTATTTGATAGCCTTCTTCTTCTCAAGAAGGATGAATGGGACGAATACAGAGTTCAGGTCCATGATTGGGAGCTGGAAAAGTACTACAAGCTGCTCTGAGCGGCTTCTTTTTATTTAATTTTAATTCTTTCTCTTTTTTGATTGTTCAACTATATTGAAAATATACAATTATACTTCTAATAAGCTTTATATTTCAATAAATAAAATATAATTCGATGAGAGCAAAGGTGATGAAACTTCCCAGAGAGGTAATCATTGGAAAGAATGTGCTTGAAAGAGTACCTGAAGTATGCGATGAGCTCAGATTGGGAAAAAAAGTTCTCATTGTAACTGGTGAGACAACTTACAGGATAGCCGGCGGAAGGCTTGCCTCTCTTATGAATGATAACTTCGAGGTTGAGATGGAGAAGATTGGAGAGGCCAGTGAAGAAAGTGTTAAAAATGTGGTTGATATTTCAAAAAAGATTAAAGCAGACTTCATTGCTGCTGCCGGTGGAGGCAGGGTAATAGATGTTGCAAAACTTGCATCGAAAATTGCAGGTCTTGAATTTGTGAGTATTCCCACAGCAGCAAGCCATGACGGCATAGCCAGTGCAATAGCTTCAATAAAAAACAGTAGAGGAGTAACTTCAAGAGCTGCCGAGCCTCCAATTGCTGTTGTTGCTGACACAGACATAATAAAATCTTCTCCATACAGATTATTAGCAAGTGGATGCGGCGATGTAATCTCAAAGTATACTTCGGTAAAAGACTGGATGCTCGCCAGACAGGTGAAGGATGAAGAGATAAGTGAATATTCTATTGCCATGTCAGAAATGGCAGCAGAAATTATTGTTCATGCAGAAAATGAAATACCTCAAAGAGGAGAGGCTGCTATCAGAAAAGTTATAAAAGCTCTTATTTCATGTGGAGTTGCCATGAGCATTGCAGGCTCATCAAGACCTGCCTCAGGCTCAGAGCACAAGTTCAGTCATGCTCTGGACATACTGGCTGAGAAGCCAGCTCTTCACGGCGAACAGTGCGCTGTAGGGTCAATAATGACGATGTACCTTCATGGGGGAGACTGGTGTGCAGTAAGAGATGCCCTGAAAAACATAGGCGCTCCAACAACTGCAGAGGAGCTTGATATTGATAGCAGGCTGATTGTGGATGCTCTTGTCAGTGCAAAGAAGATAAAACCACATCGATATACTATACTCGAACATCTCAATATTGATAAAGATAAAGCAGAAAAGGCTGCAATATATACAGGAGTGATTGAATGAAGAGAATTATCACATTAATAGATGAAGCCCATGCAAAAAAAGGTTATAAATTTGTCAGTTATCATGAAAGCAGCAAATGTAAAGACTGCTCTCTCTACAACGTATGCATTAAAAATCTCGTCACTGGTAGAAAGTACATAATTGTTGATGTACGCAACTTTGAGCACAGATGCAAAATATATGGCAAGGCAAAGGTTGTCGAGGTGGAAGAGGCAAGCAGTGAAGCAGCAATTCAGCCAAAGAAAGCTATACCCAGAGCAAGCCTGAACTTTGAACCTGTAGAGTGTATAAATGTGCTATGCAAGAATTATATAAGATGCAGACCAGAAGGTCTGGAGAAAAACGAAAAAGTGATTGTTGAAGAAGTAAATAGAAAAATAAAATGCCCCCTCAGCCTTGAGCTTATTGCAGTAACTTTAAGGCCCAAGACTTAATCCTCTTTTTCCTCTTTGACCTCTGCCTCCTCCTCCTCTTTGACTTCTTTTTCTTCCTCTTCCTTTCTGAAAATCTCCCTGAATTCGACTTCCTTCAACTCAAGATGGGTAAATATGTCATTTGCAAGAAGCTGTTTGGCAACGAAAGCATCCGAGTGTAGCCTGACAGCGTCTGGCAGAAAAATCACAGCTTTTTCACCTTCACACTTTATATCGCTATCATTACCATTAATGTAGGAGAAGTAGCGTTCCATGAGAAGCCTTATCTTTTCCTCAAGCTTATTCACCTTCTCCTCCACATTTATTTCATAGGTAACTGCCCTACCAGCAAGCTCAGAATTAAAATCAACCACAACCCTGCCAGCACTGACATTCTGAACCCTGCCTTTTTTTCCTTCAATATCCACCGTCATACCGGGATGGGGCTTCAATCCATGCTTCTTGAACTCTTTGAGACGGTAGGTCTTTACCATACTCGGGTCTCTGACTCCGTACGCCTTCTCAGGAGGAACCTCAATTACCTCCTTCTCTCCAACCTCAAGGCCTATTAAAGCTTCATCCAGACCCTTAATAACATGTCCTGCACCGATAATAACAGATTCAGACCTGAAGGTCACCTTGTCACTGTAAATTCCTGCTTCTTTAGCCACTTCTTCGATTGTTGTATCAAAAACGTCACCGGTATCCTTTATCTTTCCTATATAACTTATCCTGACAAAATCACCTTTTTCAAGTACCACATCATCAACTCCTATCCGCCTTTTCTTAAATACCATCCTCTATCTTTTACATTCTCTACAAATACCCTTCCACCTCTGAAAATTCCCAGAGCAAGAGGTTCCTCATGCCTGTTGACTATAAGGCACTTCATGCCTTCCTTAAGAGGAGGATATCGTAATACTGAATTTATAAATATATCTCTACCATATAAAGATAACTGCTCGCCCTTATCATTCACCACAACTCTGTTAGCCGCCTCCCTTGCAATCAGAAAAGCGCCTTCAAGCCCAAGCCTGAACTTCTTACCTTTAATTTCCCCTAGGCTGAGTCCTGCACAGTAAGCACCATCTAAATTCTCCATAAGCTTACCAGCCCCCTCAGACACAAGAAAAACTTCCCTCCTGCCATGCGCAACAAGAAGGCTTCTTCCCCTGATAGGTCTAAGAATGTCTGCTCCATATTCCATAGAGCCTTCCCTTATCAACTCTAACTCACTCTCAGTCGGTGGTGAAAAGTTCATATTTTCTCCTTTATTGCTTTATCAGAGATTATTGCACTGTTACCTGATGTGTCTTCGATAATTACAGTAACTTTCTCCTTTCCATCCTTAATATCATCTATCCTACCAAGAAGTATTTCTGCCTTCATCTTTTTTTCCTCATCATCTGACCAGTGCGTGGCTGTCCTCACTGCCATGGAAACCCTATCAAGCACACCTTCAATATTTGATATGAAACCCTGTGAGTCACCACCCGGAGAAATTTCAACTCCGAGCTTGGGTATGATTATCCTGCCCATGCTGGAACGTACAACTCTTACACTCATGCCTTCCTCACAACTCACCTCGAGAATATACCTGCAGGGTTCTTTATTCTCAAGTATCTGAACATCCACATGCCTGTAGTTGCAGTCTTTACATACCAGAATACTCTCCATTACCTCACCAAAGTAGGGAATGGTGTGGACATGAAAATCAAGCAGTACCCCTGATGAGCTGCAGGCAGGACATAATACACTACCCATTGCCTGTTCTCTTCCTTATGTTTTCCATCACTTCGTCAAAACCGCTTTTTTTTTGTTTCTCACCGCGCTCAATCTTCATGGTATGTGGGGTTAAAATAAGGTGATAGTCACTTAAACCAGCTATATCTCCATTCATGCTTTTAACTATCTCCTTTATCTCATCTATAGCAAGTTTTAACTCGTTTATACTCCTCTCTGCAAGAGGTTTTATATCGAGAATTACAACATTACCACTACCCAGATCGCGCGCAGAACTATTTATATCTGCAAAGTTTCTGAGTTTACATACCTTTATTAATCTTGGAGAAGCACCTTGCCTTTCATAACTCTCTTGAACTTCCAGTTCAAAATAATCATCAAGATTGGTGTAACTTCTCGAAGGATATCTCTGAAACCTTTTCAGAATATTCTCGAATACCATACAAATCCTCCTTCACGGGAATTTCCTATGTAAACTTTTTAAAGTCGTGGATATATAAGGTTTTCGAGACGATGGAAATTTTACTTATTCTTAAGAAGTCCCTGAAGATTATAATGGAAGAACCAAAACTCTTCCTGCCGAGAGTATTTACAACAGCCCTATATACAATATTTATACTGAAAGCAGCAGAGGTTGTGGTTATTTCTAAAGCAGGTAATGTAGAACAAATTATCAGGGGGCTTGCACTTCTTGCCCTGTTTTCTATCTTTCTTCTTGCCCTGGATATGATAATATACGGTATGTACTCTGTTATAGCAGAGGACTATCACAATGAGAGAGAGATATCCCTCATAAGAGCACTCATAAACACGCTGAAGCAGGGAAAGGTACTCTTTATACTTGGTATAGTTTCCCTTGTTTTTATATCCATATCCATGTTTTTTATCTTAATCCCTACTGTTCTTGCTCTTGTATTTAATATTCCATCCCTTATAATTGTCTCTTTTATTTTAGCAATCCTTTCCTTTGTAATTTTTGCATTAGTTTTCTTTTTTGCAATTCCTTCAGCAGTAATTGACAGGCTTGGAAGTCTTGAAGCTCTCTCTATGAGCTTCAACATGGGGATGAAAAACAGAAAGGAGATTATAATTTTGAATCTCTTCTTCTCTCTTCTCATTATTTTAATGCTTATTGTTGCTTCTATAACCAAAATGCAGGGCAAAGCCTTCGCTCTTGTTTTAATTTTATTTATAGGGGGCAGGTTAATCCAGGCTATTATTTATACATATATAAGCATAGCCACACCAACAGCATTTTTGAATGTGAGGAATGAAGATAATAGCTGATGTGCACAAAAAAACTCAGGCATTCCTGAAATTTTATCAGAAATTGGAGCAGAAGCTATCTTCAGCCTGACAAAAAGGGAACATAAAGAAGATAGGACAACAAAGACTAGAATAAGGTATAAACCAAAGATGCAGGAGTTCTATGAAAGGCAGCTTTTTCTTGTTGCAGGCCTGTCAAAAATCGGAACAGAATTGGCATAAAGGCTTCTGATGCACTTCGGTACGCCTAAAAAGGTTTTCTCTGCCGCAAAAAAGAGTTAATGCAGGTGCCAGGCATAGGCGAAAAGAAGGCAGAGAAGATTTCAAGACTTCAATCTAAAGTTGCGGTTAACATATACTGAGTTGTGGTTGGAAGTTTCTTTCTTATTATTCTTATCTCTGGACGATAGATAAACATTTCATCGCCCTCAGCCTTTTTATCCAGAAGCTTTGATATAACCATAACCTCAGGTATACCACATACCCGTGCTGTACCCCTTCCAAACTTTGAAGAGCTCAACTCTATATAAATTGGAAGCCTGAGAATTCTGTGCTTCTCTTCTGGCAGAAGCCCGGCAATAAGTTCAAGTTCCTTTTTATTGAAAAAATGAGGCATTCCATCACGGAGAATTACTTCTGGCTTCTCCTCCTCAAGAAGTTGCTCGAGAACTTTCTTCTCCTTTGCCAGATGTCTGTTCATAGACTGAAGCTGTCTCGATAGAAGCCTGTCAATTCTATCCATAAAATTTCATAGCTAAATAACATCTACGGAGGTTTTGAGGGGAAGAGGACTAAGCAGTTGCTTCAGCCTCTTTTCTCTCCTGGGATGCCTTGATTCTCTTGAGCTTGAAGAAGTTTTCCCTCTCCATCTCATCAAGACGCATTCTTATGTACTTAACTGTTGCATCAAGCCTTGGCATGACAATATTCTCAAGAGCATTCACTCTCCGCTTGGTAACTTTAATCTCCTGAGAAAGAAGCCTTATACTGCTCTCAACCTCAGCCAGCTCAACAACAGCAGTCAGAGCTTCTTCAAACTTCTTCGCTGCCTCATCAACCATATAGTTTGTATCACTCAAACTGTAACCTCTTTCCATGAGAGTTCTATTCTCATCCTCAATCTCCAGCACCGGAACTCTCACACCCATTATACTCCTTGTAACAGTGTTCACCTCATGAGTCTCTTTCACAGCAAAACTCACCTCCCTGACCTTGAGCACACCAAGAGTTGACTGCGCAAGAATAATTGCTATAAAAGCATCTGCCAGAGACCTCTCCGCTCTTCGCCTTATTCCACGAGCTTCCTCAAGGATATTGAAGAACTCCACTATAAGGGCATCTCTCTTCTCCTTAAGCAATCTATGTCCCTTTCTGGCCAGCTTTACCTTTGTCTTGAGCTTGAGAAGTTCCATTCGGGTTGGATTTACGCCTTCAATCAGCTCTGCCATGCCTATTTCTCCTGCACATATTTAGGATGATAACTCTTGATATAATCTTCCTTGATTCTCTTGAGGTCTCTCTCAGGCAGAATGCTCAGAAGGTCCCATCCTATCTCGAGGGTTCTTAAGATATCCCTGTCTTCATCCTTACTCTGAGTGACATATTCCCTCTCAAACCTATCAGCAAATTCAAGGTACTTCCTATCCTTTTCTGTGAGAGCTTCTTCACCCACAACAGCAACAAGGTCTCTGAGGTCTCTGCCCTCAGCATAGGCACTGTAGAGCTGGTCACTCACATTGGCATGGTCCTCTCTTGTTTTTCCTTTACCTATTCCTCCCTTCATCAGCCTTGAGAGGCTTGGAAGAACATCAACTGGAGGGTATATGCCCTTCCTGTGAAGCTCTCTTGAAAGAACAATCTGACCCTCAGTAATATAACCAGTGAGGTCTGGAATAGGGTGGGTTATGTCATCATCCGCCATGGTTAATATTGGCATCTGGGTTATAGAGCCTCTGGAACCAGCTGCCTTACCAGCTCTCTCATACATGGTTGCCAGATCTGTGTACATGTAACCCGGGTAACCTCTTCTTCCAGGCACCTCACCACGAGCAGCCGCAATTTCTCTCAAGGCTTCGCAGTAGTTTGTAAGGTCTGTGAGAATCACAAGTACATGCATATCCTTCTCATATGCAAAATACTCTGCAGTTGTCAGCACCATTCTCGGAGTGATAATTCTCTCTATGGTAGGGTCATTTGCAAGATTCAGAAAAGCTGTAACCTTTTCAAGAGCACCGGTACGCTCAAAATCTGTCATGAAAAAGCTTGCTTCCTCGTAGGTTATACCCATAGCACCAAAGACCACCGCAAACTCTTCCTCCTCACCAAGAACCTTGGCCTGCCTTGCAATCTGGGCAGCAAGCTCATTGTGGGGCAAACCTGAACCAGAGAAAATTGGAAGCTTCTGACCTCTGACAAGTGTGTTCATTCCATCTATTGTTGATATGCCTGTCTGAATGAAATCCCTTGGAAACTCTCTCGAGGCAGGGTTCATGGGCTCTCCATTAATATCCAGACTCTTCTCAGGAATTATCTCTGGGCCACCGTCTATGGGCTTGCCAGTGCCATCAAAAATTCTGCCCAGCATGTCCATACTTACACCAAGCTTAAGTGTTGAGCCTGTAAATCTGACCTTTGTAACCTTGGTGTCTATACCTCCCGTGCCCTCAAAAACCTGAACAATGGCTTTACCCTCATATGCCTCAAGTACCTGACCTCTTCTATTTTCCCCCTGTGGTGTCTCAATCTCAACAATTTCACCGTAAGCCACGCCCTCCACATCTTCAACAATCATAAGAGGTCCTGCAACACCTGTAACTGAAGTATACTCTCTAATATGACTTACCATTATGCCACCACCTTGGTAACAAGCTTTTCGAATTCAGCTTTCATATTTGTCCTGATTTTCGCAAGAGCCTCATCAACTTTACTCTCTTCAACATACTTCAACCTTGAGAGGTCATCCCTGACACTCATTTCTGCAATAGCCTTGGCTGAAGCTCCTCTGTTAACCGATTCATTGGCACGGTCATAGAACTCCAGCATTATATCAAGCATCTTGAACTGTTTTGTTACACTACAGTAGGTATCAACCTCATGGAAAGCATTCTGCTGCAGAAAATCTTCTCTTATAACTCTTGCTCCTTCGAGTGCAACTCTCTCCTTCTCAGGCAGGGCATCAGGACCCACGAGTTGAACAATCTCCTGAAGTTCAGATTCCTTCTGGAGCAGAGCCATAGCCTTTGTTCTGAACTCATACCATCTCTCATCTACTTTCTTCTCCCACCAGTCTCTCACTGTGTCAAGATAAAGAGAATAGCTTCTCAGCCAGTTAATTGCAGGGAAATGCCTCCTATCAGCAAGACTGGCATCAAGAGCCCAGAAAACCTTTGTTATTCTCAAAGTGTTCTGTGTAACAGGCTCGGAAAAATCACCGCCTGGTGGAGAAACCGCACCCACAACAGTTAGAGAACCTTCTCTCTTATTTGTGCCTATAGTTTCAACCCTTCCTGACCTTTCATAGAAGTTGGCAAGCCTCGATGCAAGGTAAGCAGGATAACCCTCTTCACCTGGCATCTCCTCAAGTCTGCCTGAAATCTCTCTCATGGCCTCTGCCCATCTCGAGGTTGAGTCTGCCATCAAAGCCACATTGTAACCCATATCTCTGAAGTATTCGCCAAAGGTTATTCCTGTATAAACACTGGCATCTCTGGCAGCGACTGGCATATTTGATGTATTTGCAATGAGTACAGTTCTTTCCATGAGGGGCTTGCCCGAGTTGGGGTCTGTGAGGTGCGGAAACTCCTCAAGCACTTCTGTCATCTCATTACCACGCTCTCCGCAACCAACATAGACTATAATCTCCGCATCGCACCACTTTGCAAGCTGGTGCTGGGTTACAGTCTTACCCCCGCCAAATGGCCCAGGTATGGCAGCAGTGCCGCCTTTGGCTACAGGGAAGAATGTATCAAGAATCCTCTGACCTGATATGAGAGGTGTCTCGGGGTCAAGTTTCTTTTTCAGTGGTCGTGGTATTCTCACAGGCCACTTTTGATACATATTAACCTCTTTTTCCCCTTTCTCAGTTTTTATCTTTGAAATTATCTCCTCAATTATATAACTACCCTTCTGAGCTATCTCAACAACCTCTCCGCTTATGCCAGGAGGTACCATTATTCTGTGGGTTATAAGCTCTGTCTCCGGAACCTCACCAAGAAAATCGCCACCTTCAACCTTATCACCGACTTTAACGAGAGGAGTGAATTCCCACTTTTTATTTCTGTCAAGGCTGGGAACCTCGATACCCCGGGCAATGAAAGTGCCACTCTCCTTCCTTATAACCTCAAGGGGGCGCTGCACTCCATCATAAATCTGCTTCAAAATTCCAGGACCGAGCTCAACACTGAGCTGTGCACCTGTACTTATAACCGGTTCACCTGGCTTTATACCGGCAGTTTCCTCATAAACCTGAATCGTGGCTATATCATCTTCAAGCTGGATGATTTCACCCATGAGCTTATAATTGCCCACTCTTACCACTTCATACATCATAGCCCCTCGCATTCCTTCAGCCTTCATAACGGGACCTGCAACCTTTACTATCTTTCCTTCTGCCACAGTCTAACCTCCTAAACTTTAATTTCAACTCCAATTGCACGCTTTATAAGTTCATTAATAGGGTCAACCTTCTTCTCTATCTTGCCGTCTTTATCAGGTACCTCAACAATAAGAGGAAAATTTTTACCTTCCAGCAACTCTGCAACCTGTTGCCTTATCTTATCCAGAATTCTCTCTGTTGTTATAACTATGCCAATATCCTCTTTTTTAATCAGATGCTTTATTTTCTCAAGGGCATCCTCAGGAGAATATACAACAAAGGCTTCCCTGACACCGGCAATACGGAAGCCAGTGACTGTATCAAAGTCAGCAACAATACTAATTTTCATAGATATACCTCAACTAAAAAGAACCTCAGCAACCTCTTTTCTCAGCTCATCCCTGAACCTCTCAAGCCTTGTCTCAAATGTGTTGTTTACCTCAATTTTGCCATCGCTGCTTCTGAGTACAACCCCACCCATGACATTGATATACTCTCTGGCCTTGGTCACTTTGAAACCTGTCTTTTCTGAGACCCTCTTAAGAAGGGCAGAAGTTATAGCCCTTGAATCCTCCTTTCTTGCTATAACAACCGTATCGGCATCAATGGCCTCAACTCCCTCGAGGATTAGCTTTTCGAGGACCTTTGTGTAATCTTTTTTTGGCAGTTTCTGTAGCTTTGTCCCAGCCGCATTGAAAGCAAGCTTTATTACATCTTCCCTTGCATCAAGTACAGCCTTTCTTGCCCTTAGCTTAGCATTGGCCACAATTCTCTGCTTTTCCTGTTCAGCCTCTCGTTCATATTTTGGAAGTATCTCACTATAAATTTCATCAGCTTCCACATTGGCATCTCTTTTTATCTTTTCAGCCTGAGTCCTTGCTTCATTAAGAATTTTTGAAGCTTCTGCTTCGGCATCCTCATTAATCTTCTTAACTATCTTTTCAACTTGCTCCATGGACATAAGTATCTCTCCTTGTCATAATGTAACCTCACTCTCCTCCATAGTTCCATCTGAATTATCATGAACTTTCATGCAACTGCAAACAAATAATCTGAGCATTGTATCACCATATGAACCGAGAGCTATATACAAACTTTAACAAATGTTTAAACCAATTCAATACTTAAATACTTTCCGTTATAATTATAGGTAAGATGTTAGGTTGATTTACATGTTTAAAAATCTTACGTAAATCAAATAGTTATGTATATATTGTAGCATGCATTCCGCATACCCTAACTTCATCTACTTTAACAGTACAGATATTTTCATGCCTGAAGTGCAATTTCAAAAACACTGCACTCGGGAAAGTTCTTTATAAATCCGGTTACCCCCTGTAAGTTCTGAAGCGGGGTGGGGTAGCCAGGTCCATCCCGCCGGGCTCATAACCCGGAGACCGGTCGTTCAAATCGACCCCCCGCTATAAAAACCGGCCATCTTTTTGGCCGGGCTTACTTTTTCCATGCTCTCGGATATAGTTATATTTTTTAAAAACAGTCTTTTTTTAGGTGATGTAGTGATAAACGTTGGATACATGCGATTGATTTATTTGTAAACAGAGACCCTGGGTCTATGAAGGGCCTCTTTATGTCTGGTAATATCTTTAAATAATGCTGGTGTATATAAATTATCAGCTCTGGAAGAGGTAGCAGAATATACTATCTTTTTCTTTTCCAGTGCACATCTTTGCCTAAAATATAAATTTTCCCTGATGCAATAACTTAAACACGACAGTAAAATCAACTATTAAAAAGGCCACTTCCAAAAAATATCTTTTATCTTAAGCTTTCTCCTCACCATAACAACAGTCTTTTCAGTTTTTCTTGCAACTCTCTCCGGAAAAACACCTTTTATGAAGTTTTTCATGAAAGTCTCATGTGTTGCTCCAATTACAACTATGTCATACCTCTTAATCTCCTCAGCAATAGTACCGATGCGGTCATCCGATAATTTAACTATACTATCAGCCTCTATTCCTACTGCCCTTCTGGTATCATCAACATAAGCTCTGCCAAGCTTCATGCCCCTTTCATCACCTGCCACATAAATTAGTGCCGCCTCCGCCCCTGTAACCTTCTGTAAATCCTTGGCAATTTCTGCTGCCATGTACCCATGGGGACCTCCCGCAGTCGGAATAAGGATTTTCTTTATCTTCTTTGCTTCAAAGCCAGATTCAAATCTCACAGCCATAACGTCACAGGATGCCTTTAAAATTATAGGGTCGATAGTACTTCCAAGAATGAAATCCCTTCTGAAAGTTCTTCCTCTCCACCCCAGAATTACGAGATTTATCTTTTCCTCCTCGATTGTATTCAGGATAGCTTCAGAGGTACTGTGAGCAACCTTCAGAATACCACTGGTGGGAACATCTCCAGCCTCACTTATGAGCTTTCTGAGAAAATTCTTTCTCTCTTCAACATATTTTTTCCCTGCGTAAAGAGGTGTTTGCTGGGGTAATGTTAATACTGAAAGTAAGACAATCTCACCTTTTCTTGACCTTGCAATCAGGTTCGCAAAGTCTATCAGCTTTTTTGCTGTAGCAGGATTACCAACTGGCACAAGAATTCTGTATGCAACCTTTCTCACAGCCTTCTCCTCAAATACTGTTTTAAATTCTTTCTCCAATTTCTTTCTTTCTTTCTTTCTGGAATATGTGAAATAAATAATAACACCCAGAAATATCCATGCAATAGAAGTTACAAAAGCCATAAATCCATTTGCAACCCTGGTTACCATGAAATATGCGATAATTACCTGAAGAGAGATTGCTATTATAGGAAGATATGGGACAAGGGGAACTCTGAAAGTCCTTTTAAGATTCGGAGCTCTAAACCTAAGGATTATGAGCACAAGATTCACCTGAATGAACAGAAGGATAAACATTATATCAGCCGAAGCAGCTACAGCCTCTATTGGAAGAAGTAGAGCTATTGTCGTAATTATAATATATGTAAAGAAAACTGCAACATGGGGTGTTTTTGTTTTTTCATTGATATGTGCAAGCCTGCTGGTAAGATAGCCATCCCTTGCCAGGGCAAAAGATATCCTGGAGGATGAGTAAATTGTTGCATTCATCGCACTTATTGTAGAAATCAGTCCAGCAATCAGGAGTACAAATGTTCCATAAGGCATTATCTGATTTGAAACGTTTATCAACCCCATTTCTGCAAGTTTGCCAAGAAAAACCCAGCTCGGACTTCCATTCGGTGTTTTAATAGCTCCCAAGACTGTAAAAGCCACCAGAACATAAACCACTATAGCCACAAATAAGGATATGAAGATCGCTCTGGGTATGTTCTTTGCAGGACTTTTGACCTCCTCACCGCTCTGAACGATTATCTCAAAACCTTCGAAGGCGATAAATGTGAGTCCCATTGCAGCAAGAATTCCAATCAAGCCCGTAGGGGTGAAAGAAGGATTACTGAATTGCATTATCCAGTCCGGTCTGCCAAGAGTCTTGTAAATACCGAAACTAACAAACACGACAAGAATGAGGACTTTTAAGACAGTAACGAAACCACCAACCCTTCCTGTTTCCTTAACTCCTCTATAATTTATATATGTCAGGAAGGAGATTGCAATGAATGACGAAACTTTGGCAAGCAGACTTCTGGGCAGGGGAATAGCTGGAAAAAGAATCGCTGCCATAAAAACTCCAAAGGTCACAGCATATAGCGAGCAGGCAACACTATGTGCAAACCAGTCTATCCAGCCGGCAAGAAACCCGAAAGATGACGGAAATGTCTCTTTTATCCAGACATAACCTCCTCCCGCACCGGGAAGGGCAGAACCAAGTTCAGCATAGGATGCAGCAGTAATAAGACCTATAACTCCATTAAACAAAAAAACGAGAATAAGAGCAGGACCCGCAACCCCCGCTGCAATACCGGTCAAGGCAAAAACGCCTGCCCCAATCATACCTGCAATACCTATCATTGTTATATCGAAGAGGCCAAGGTCCCTATTCAGTTTGACCTCAATATCCGAATTCTGACCTCTCTGTCCTGGTGACATAACAATTTTACTCCTTATTTTGATAAATATATCTCAAGTATAAGCCAAGAAGAACTATATCCATTTACTAATTAAGGTTTAAATTATTATCTATGAATTTCAATTGCTGTTATCAGACTTCCTGAATATTTATTTATGGCCTTTACATTCTCAAATTTTTTAATTTCATCATCCGATATCAGGTTCATTCTGGATAGCCATATAAAAGGGGATAGCCAGAAATTGATATACCATTCAGGCTCTGTGTGTACAATTAAAAAAAATTTCCCGTTTTTACCCAATAATTTCTGTGACCGATTAACAAAATCTGGCCTGGATTGGAGATGGGATATCACAATAATACAGATTATAATATCAAATTGCTCTTTTATGTCATCCAGCTCTGTAATGTCTGTCTCCCTAAATTCAACTATGGAGTTATTCCTGAATTTATTCTTCGCAATCTTCAACATGTATGGTGAAAAGTCCAGACCCAGGTACTTTTTAAATTCAATGTCAAGAGAGTATATCTTTTCTAAGTTTGCTCCTGTGCCACAACCCAGTTCCAGAACAGTCTTACTTCCATCCAAATTATCTTTTAAAAAAGTAGCCAGGTCATCCTCTGCTTTAGAAAGAAATGACTTACCATATATACGCCTTAAAGGGTCATACCATTTTGCATTACCAATCGAATAAAGCTTCCTTACATCATTCCTGTCCATAAACGTCTAACCTTTCTGTTATTTATAAACCTTTCCAGAGATGAAAGTCCATGTGTGTATATATATTAAATATCCACCGGGTGGTTTATACTCACCCTAAACTTTTTATATATACTTATATAGTATATGAGGTAAACTTTTATAAGGAGGATTAAAATGTCTGTGAAACAAGGAGAAGTAAATCAGATAAAAATTGGTAAGTATATTATTATCGATGGTGAGCCCTGCAGGGTGGTAAGTTTCACAACAGCCAAGACAGGAAAGCATGGTCATGCAAAAGCAAATGTTGTCGGAATAGGATTATTTGACAATCAAAAAAGGAGCCTTGTTGCTCCCACTGATGCCAAGATTGAATTTCCCATGATTGAAAGGAAGGCAGGACAGGTGCTATCAATAATGGGAGATACTGTCCAGATTATGGACCTTTTAAACTATGAAACCTTCGAGACAACAGTTCCTAGTAAGGAGGAGCTTGAAGGTAAGGATATTATTGAGGGCGCAGAAGTCGAGTATATACAGACGCTGGGAAGAAGAAAGATTATGCGTGTCAGGTAGAAATGAATCTGTTCACATCTCCTTTCACTTTCGCAAGAAGAGAGCTTGAGTTGGAAGAAGCCGAGTATGCTGTATTTGGTGTGCCATTTGACAGCAGCGAGACATTTAGAGGAGGCTCTCGAGAAGCACCAGCAGCAATAAGGGAAGCCTCTAGAGAGGTGGAGGACTATGACCTCCTTGAAGATTTTGACCTTCTCAGCCTAAAAATTGCTGATATAGGTGATGTTGAAGTTTCCTTTGGAAATGTAAAGGAGACAAAAACCAGAGTGAAGGAAACTGTTGCTGAGATTTTAAGCAGAGGAGCAAAGCCTGTTATCCTTGGAGGTGAACATACTATCTCCGCTTTTGCACTTGAAGGTTTTAAGAAAAAGCCGTTTTTTCTTTCCCTTGATGCTCATCTTGATTTCAGAGAAGATTACCTGGGTAATAGATATTCCCATGCCTGCACGCTTAAGAGAGTTTCAGAGATAACAGGGAAGGATAATGTTCTGGCTGTTGGTGTGAGAAGCGCCTGCAGAGAGGAGCTTGACGCTGTCAGAGAGGAAGGAATTAAATTTATTCCCTTCGGTGAGTGTTACGATATTGAAATGCTTGTGGCAAGGCTTTCAAAAATGCTAAAGGGAAAAAAAGTTTATATGTCAATAGATATGGACTTCTTTGACCCGAAGGATGCCAGAGGAGTTTGCAATCCCGAGCCCCCCGGAATATTCTTCTTCGACTTTATTCTGATGCTTGCCTTTCTGGGTGAGATTGATCTGGCAGGCCTTGATATCACAGAGGTGGCACCACGCTATGACAGCTACACACCTGTACTTGCATCAAAAATAATCTTCAAGGTTCTTGCAAAATATCACAGATTAAAGAAAATGGTTTAGTCCTGTCTGCTTCTTTGTCAGAGGGCTGGCATAGAAACCTCTTGCTTTAAGCTCATCTGAAAATTCCTCGGCAAAGCCATGTAAAGTATAAATCACCTGAGGCGATGCCTTTTCTACGTAATTTACAAGGCCATTGAAATCACTGTGGTCGCTTATGGCAAAAGCCTCATCTACTCTGAATTTAAATTTTGTTGCTCCATGCAGTGCCCAGCCGCTGAGAAGCGCCTTCTTGAAGTTTCCCTTTAGAGAATTTCTCGCTGCTGGCGGAAAGATAAGAACTCTATCCTCTTTTTCCTCTCTTATGTTTTCAGAATAAAGCTCATAGCTGCCAAGATTTACGCCGAGAGCTTCATATTTCCTGCAGTTCTCATAAACTGCTCTGTGGAGCCCGAGTTTATAATCCCCTGAGAGAAGCTTTATTATCTCCTGAGCTTTGCCCAGAGAGTAACCAAGAAGTACAGGCACGTCACCCCTTGAAAAGCAGTCTTCAATCCAGTCTTTAATCTCTCCCAAAACATACTCACGGTCTGGCAGAATATAGAAGGGGCTTCCGAAAGTTGATTCAATTATAAGGATATCGCATCCTTCAACAACCCCCATGCCAGAGGTTGCTCCTCCCTCAAGATGAAGGTCCCCTGTATAAATAACCTTGAAGCCATTCTCTATAACCACCTGAGAAGAACCCAGCATGTGCCCCGAAGGTATTAACCTGAAGCTGACTCCAAGGTTTTCAAATTTCTGCTCGTATGCAAGAGTGGAAAAGTGTCTTGAGAGTAACTCTCCTGTCTCTTCAGTGGAAATTACCTCGCCAGAGACTTTCGAAGGTGCATGGTCGGAATGAGCATGGGAAACAAAACTCAAACCCTCTGCCCTTCTCGGGTCGAGCAGTATTCTGGTGCCATCAACAAAAAGCTCCACTCCATTACCAAGGCGAATTATTTCTTCAACCTCCTTATCCATACTTCCTTCACTGTCTATATATTTCTTTTCATAAATGATTACTATTGCTAACTCCCAAAAATTCACGTAGGGCCCGTAGCTCAGATGGTAGATCGCTCGCTTGGCATGCGAGAGGCCCCGGGTTCAAATCCCGGCGGGTCCATCTTCTTTTTAACTTTACATGATTTTCTTTCCACCTGCAAGGTAATAATCCACTTCGTCAGCTGTAGAGAACAGGCACAAATTTAAATCCAATTAAAGGCTCAATAGCATATAATGGAAAAAATATATGGAAATGCTATAATCCTCGATGGCAGTGACTTCGAAATAACTCGAGGATACATTGTAGTAAGAGATGGAAAAATTAAGGAGATAGGAGAAGGTAGACCTTCAAAGAGCTTTGAAGATTTAAAAGGAGGCATAGTATGCCCGAGCTTCACAAATGCTCATGTTCATACAGGAGATACCTCTGCCCAGGACTACGGCATTTATAACAGTATCGAGGAGAGAGTAGGAGCAGAAGGATTAAAATTCAGAGTCATCGAAGACAGAGAAAAAGTTAAGGCTAGCATAGAGTATGCCCTGAAGGAGATGAAATCGCAGGGTACGGGTGCCTTTGCAGACTTCAGAGAGGGAGGAATAGAAGGAGTAAAACTCCTGAAAGATGCCCTCGATAAAATAAAAATAAAGGGAATAATCCTCGGCAGATTGAATGGAGATAATCCAGAAAAAGTCCTTGAATATTCCCATGGTTTTGGAATAAGTAGCACTGATGCATACGACTTTAATACACTCAAAAATCTTCGAAAACTTGCAAAAAATGGAAAAAAACTCTTTGCACTGCATGCAGGCGAAGTTAAAGATGACATAAAAGAAGCTTTAAAGCTCAGGCCTGATTTTATTGTCCATCTGACCCAGGCAGATGAAGAAAGTCTTGAAGAGATATTTAAAAGTAAGACAAAAGCTGTATTATGCCCAAGAGCCAATGCCACACTTGCCGTTGGCCTGCCAAGAATTAAGGATATTCTTGAAAATACTCTCACTGCTATTGGCACAGACAATGTTATGGTCAACTCCCTCAGTATGCTCAGAGAGGCTGAATTTATATTCAAAATAGCAAGGGCACAGAGCAGAGATTACAGATTCAGTGCAACCGAGGTGCTCAAAGCTGCAACGATTAACGGAAGAAAAATTTTGAAGCTGGATGACAATTCCCTTGAAGAGGGCAACATTGCAGACTTTGTTGTATTCAGAAACAATAGATATATATATAATCCGACATTAGGAATTATACATAGATTCGAAAAAAGTGATATTATTAAAATTATAATGGAGGAATGAGGTTGTACAGAAGAATTCTTATACCCACGGATGGATCAGATACAGCTAATAAGGCAGTTACCCATGCCATCAACCTCGCAGAGGCTCTGAACGCAGAACTTTATGCCATATATGTGGTTGACATAAGCGCTTTTGCAGGTCTTCCGACGGAGATAGTATGGGAAAATATGAAAAATTTACTGAAAGCTGAAAGTGATACCGCCATGAAATACATAGAGAAAAAAGCAACTGAAAATGGAATAAAGTTTGAAAAAATTGCAAAAGAAGGAGTTCCTGCTGAGGAAATAGTAAAAACAGCTAAGGAAATTCAGGCTGATCTTATTGTTATGGGTACCTCTGGAAGAACAGGTTTAGATAAATTTCTTCTTGGTAGTGTTGCAGAAAAGATTATAAGAACCTCTCCCTGTCCTGTCCTGGTCGTACACAAATAAGTCGAGGTGGAATCCGTGAAAGTCAGAGAAATTATGACAGATACGGTAATTTATGTCAAAATTCCTGGAAGCAGGGCTGATGCTATAAAGACAATACTAAAAGAGAATATCTCCTGTTTACCTGTTGTGAAGAGAGGTACAAAAGAACTTCTTGGCATAGTTACAAGAGAGGATTTTGCCAGAAATCCGGAAGAGGAACAGCTGGCTCTTCTGATGACAAGAGATGTGAGAACTATTTCACCAGAGGCTGATATCAGGGAAGCTGTAGAAATATTCTCCCGTGGAGAGTTCAGAAGACTTCCTGTAATTGAGAATTCAGAGCTTGTGGGGTTAATAACAGTGAGTGATATTGTCTGGCGTTATATCTCAAAACTTGGTCTTACGGACCCGGTTGAAAAGTATATGGCAAGCAGAATAACCAGCATGTGGGAGAAAAACCCCCTGAAGGTAACCTACGAAATTATGAATCTTTCTGGAGAAAGGGCCCTACCTGTTCTCAATGATGAAGGTAAATTTACTGGAATTATTGGAGATACTGACCTTCTTAAAGTTCTTGAAGTTAGTGAAAGTACAGTTAAATCCGAGCTCTCAGGAGGTACAGAAGGCGATAAATGGGGCTGGGATACCAAGAATATAATATATATTACAAAAAAACGTCTTGAATTTCCTGACAGGGTCGTAAAGGATATTATGGTTGATAAGGTTGTTATTGTTAGGAAAAAGACAGCTATAAGTGAAGCAGCAAAAAGAATGGCAAAAAATAGAATAGAACAGATTCCAGTTATAAATGCAGAAGGAGACCTTATAGGAATTGTAAGAGATAGTGACCTTATTAAGGCTGTACTTTAACTGCAGGTTTTTATATGCACGAAAAAATTATTGAGATAGCTGTCAGACGAGGCTTCCTTTATCCCAGTTTTGAAATTTATGGAGGACTGAGCGGTTTTTATGACTATGGCCCGCTCGGTGCACTCCTGAAAAAGAATATAGAGGACCTGTGGAGAAACTACTTCTGCCTTCAGGAGGGCTTTCTGGAAATATCCTCACCCACAATATCGCCAGAAGAAGTTTTTATAGCATCAGGGCACACAGGCAACTTCACTGACCCTATAGTCGAATGTACAAAATGTGGTAGCTTCTTCAGAGCGGACCATCTTCTTCAGTCCTGTGACATAGAGGCAGAAGGGCTCAGCCCCGATAAAATAGACAGTTTAATAAAAGAAAGGAATATAAAGTGTCCTGAGTGTCCTGGCAGCTTGGGTAAGGTTAAAACTTTCAATCTAATGTTCAAAACCTACATAGGCCCAGGAAAAGGCAAAGTTGGCTATCTTCGTCCTGAAACTGCCCAGGGTATGTTCATACTTTTCACAAGACTCTACAACTTCTACAGAAGAAAGCTTCCCTTTGGAGTAGCTCAGATAGGCAGGGCTTATAGAAATGAAATTTCGCCCAGGCAGGGTCTTATCAGGCTGAGAGAGTTTACCCAGGCTGAAGTTGAAATATTTATTGACCCCAGAAATAATAATCACACAAAATTTCAGCAGTATGCAGAGGAGAAGGTAAGGCTTCTGCCCAGAGATAGAGATAATACTATTGAAATCACTGCAAGAGAATCTGTTGACAGAGAAATTATCGCTCATGAATTCCTATCCTATTATATTGTACACACCAAAAATTTCCTGCTTGCCTGTGGTATTCCTGAAGAAAAGCTAAGATTCAGACAGCATCTTTTAGAAGAGATGGCACATTATGCGAGGGACTGCTGGGATGCAGAGATTTACACAAGGCGATTTGGCTGGATTGAAGTGGTTGGTATTGCTGACAGAACAGACTATGACCTCAAGGCACATGAAAAAGGGAGTGGAACGGAGCTAAAAGCTTTCAGAGAATATGCCCAACCAGAAATTGTCAGAGAAATTAAGATTGAACCATTGATGAATAAGCTCGGACCAGCTTTCAAATCAAAGGCAGGAGATATTGCAGAAAAAATAAGAAATCTCTCCCCGGAAGAGGCTGAAGATGATATAAAGATTGAACTGGAAGGAGAGGTTTATACTATCAGTAGAGAGTACTTCAGTATAAAAGAGACTAAAAAGAAAATTACTGGTGAAAAATTTAATCCTCATGTTATTGAGCCCAGCTTTGGTATAGACAGAATTCTTTATTCCATACTTGAAACATCTTACATTGAGAGGGAAGGGAAAAATGTTCTGAGAATATCTCCAGCACTGGCTCCGATGAAAGGTTCAATCTTCCCGCTTGTGAAGAAGGAACCTCTGCCGGAGATTGCTCTGGATATTTCTGACATAATGAAAAGAAAAGGTATTTTTACCTACTATGATGAGAATGATTCCATAGGAAGAAGATATGCCAGAAGCGACGAGGCAGGAATTCCATATTCCATAACCATCGACTTTGATGGTATAGAAAGTAAAACGGTTACTTTAAGAGATAGAGACACAACCGAACAGGTTAGAGTTAAAATAGATGAAGTTCCAGCTTTTGTTAAAAAGCTTGTAGATGGAGACCTGAAGTTCAGAGATATTAAAGAAGCTCATTAATTTTCCTTATAGCATCAAGAATTTCATTGATTATTCTGATGTCTTTTTCGGTCTTGAGGCGTTCCAGAAGCTCTTCTCTTTTGGAAACTATAACTTTAGAATAGCCAGAATCGTCAGATTCCACGGCCTTCTTCTTTTCTTCTTCACCCTCCTTAACAATAACAACTTCGCCACATTCAGGACAGAAGGCTTTATTATCCTTCCTGAAAATCGGGAGGCTGCAGTTCGGGCAGTGATATGCCAGCATGGTTGCTCCAGAAAGGAGATACTCTGCCATCTTTTTTATAGAAGAATCTTCTACCATAGAATAAATCTAAACGTTAACCTTTTATAATAATTAAAACTTACAGATAGTAATTCTTACAGACGATTTTTGATATAAGGAGGAATAGGTATGACTGATGAAGAGACTAAAGTTGAACAGATATGTAAGGTGCTGAGCCAGTTAATTGAAGATACTTCAGTTCCCAGGAATATCAGAAGAGCTGCAGAAGAAGCAAGAACTACACTTCTCAATAAGGGTAAAGACATGGGAGTAAGAGTCAGCTCAGCTATATATATTCTCGAAGAGATAAGCAATGATAGAAACCTGCCTCTGCATGCCAGAACTCTCATCTGGAATGTCAGCAGCGAACTGGAAACTATAAAAATATGAAAGAAGATATTATCTTTACTGTAAATTCTTTAAATTATTTAAAGCCAGATGATTTGAAGGTAATAGCTAAGAGTATTCCACATAAAAAACTTGAAAGTTTATTAAACACATTAATTATAGAGAATAAAATACTTCTTTTAAAAAAAGAAGAGAACAGGATAAGTGAAGAAACTTTTATTCCTGGTCCGTATGGAGAATCAGAAGAAGCTGGAATATTACTGGAAGGGAAGAGAAGGAGAGATATAAACGATATTTACTGGAATAGATTGATGAGAAGAGTGAAAGAAGATATAAAAAAAGAAATTAAAAATCTTAAGATTGAAATAATAAAGCTCTATGACACTCCAGAAAACCTAGAAAAGAAATATTTTGATATTTCAATAAAATATCATAATTACTACAGCTTTTTTTTCAATATAAACCTAAATAAAAGTCTAAAAAAGAAGGTTTATCTTGAAGAATTTGAAGGACTTATGAGGAATATAAGAGAAATTAGAAAACTTCTCGATAATCTGGAGTACTGACACCCACCCCCTATATTTCCTATAGAACAAAAGGAGTAATAAAATAGAATGATATAAAAATAAGGAGTAATAAAATATCCATCTGAAATTTACGATATTATCATATATAAATCTTTTGAACAGATATTGCAATAACATACTTCACAATAATGTTTCCAGTAGAAATAATGGGGTCTCTGTGATAGTGTGGTAAGCAGACTCTACAAGAAAGAAAGCTTGGATAGACATAAGTAATATATATACTGACTACAAAAGAATACCTGCTCTTATCAATGCTAATTAGGTCGAGGAGATATCAGTTATGGATAGCAAAAGCTCTTTTACAGGAATATTTGAACCTTTTTTAAAGAAGCAGCCTATATTTAAAGATAGGGAGGTATTAAGACATTCTTATACTCCAGATGAATTGCCTCACAGGGAGGAAGAGATAAAATATTTGGCTTCTCTTATAGCTCCTTCGCTTAAAGAGGAGACCCCTTCTAATGTGCTTATATATGGCAAGAGTGGAACAGGGAAAACAATAGTGACAAAGTTTGTGTGCAGTGAGCTTGAGAGAGCAAGCTCGAAAGTTGATTTCAATATAAAAACTGTATATATAAACTGTGAACTTGTAAACACCCAGTATAGAATTCTCTGCACTCTTGCAAATGAGTTTGGAAAGAATGTTCCCTTTACAGGCTGGCCTACAGATAAAGTTTATGACTCTTTTAAGGAGGGAGCGGATAGTGAGAATAATATTATAATAGTTGTTCTGGATGAAATAGATAGAATAGTAGGTAAACATGGAGATTCAGTTTTATATTACCTGACAAGAATAAACTCTGAACTAAAAAATTCGAAATTGAGTGTTATAGGTATATCAAATGACCTTAAATTTACTGATTATCTGGATAATAGAGTTTTAAGCACCCTCGGAAGAGATGAAATAATTTTCAAGCCTTATAATGCAAAGCAGCTTGAGGATATTCTCAAGAGAAGGGCTGAGCTCGCCTTTTTGGAAGGTTCTTTCGATGAGTATGTCATACCTCTATGCTCCGCTCTTGCAGCTCGTGACCATGGTGACGCAAGAAAGGCCCTTGACCTTTTGAGGGTGAGTGGAGAGGTGGCTGAAAGGGAGAATGCAAGTATAGCTACAGAAAGGCATGTCAGAAAAGCTAACAGCAAGATTGAATCGGACAATATAGTTGAAGCTATCCAGACACTTCCGACCCAGTCAAAGCTTTTACTCTATGCCGTGATTTACCTCGAGGAGAGGAAGGAGAAGTTTATAAGCACAGGTAAAATTTACGATATCTACACGAGTCTGTGCAGGTATGTTTCCATAGACCCGCTTACTCAGAGAAGAGTATCGGATTTAATTTCAGAGCTTGATCTTCTTGGTATTCTCAACTCGAAGGTAATAAGCAAGGGAAGATATGGAAGAACAAAGGAGATAAAGCTTGAAGTGCCAATCTCAAGAATAAAAGATTGTATTCTTGAAGATGTCAGGCTCAGCAGTCTGAGGAATTATATAATCACTCAGAAACTATTGCTATAAATGTTAATATTTCTCAGGATAACAGTATGAATAAAACTGAAATTCTATGCAGGTTTCTTGATTGTAATATCAATATCCATCCCTCTGTACTCGGAGAACTGAGACAGCTTTGCTCTTCAGAGTTGGATATGAGCAGGATTCTGGATATCACAAAGCGGAAGGGCACTTCCGTCGTAACCCAGGAACTTCTTGATGAAATAAAAAATGGAAATGAAAAAAAAACTGAGGTTATAATTAAAGGGAGAAAAAAGGTAACAGCTGAAGAATATGATGCTGATATAAAAATAAGTCGCAGTAAGGACATAACTTCAAAAAGTTTCACTTCAGGCAATATAAACAATTTTGTTAAATTTTTTAATCATAGATACGAGGTTCTTGGTAAAGTTCTGAAAAACAGGCAGGCTCTTACAGGCTCAAATCTAATTGAGATTGTGAAAAATCACTCTCCTTCTGAGAGTTCCATTATCGGTATAGTGAATAATAAAAAGGAAACAAAAAGGGGGCATATTTTAATTGAGCTTGAAGACCCCAGTGGAATATCCAATGCATTGATACTGAATAGAGATGAAGATTTAAAAAAGATTTCCACTGAGATAGTAACAGATGAAATAATAGGGTTGAAAGGAAAATATGGCAGAGGTCTCTTCATTGTTAATGAGATTTTCTTCCCCGATGTTCCTATTAACAGGGAGGTGAGAAAGAGCCCCGACCCTGTTGTTGCAGTTCTTATTTCAGATGTGCATGTAGGAAGTGCCAAATTCCTCGACGACGTTTTTCTCAGATTTATAAAATGGCTTCGCATGGAAGAGGGTAATAGTTCCCAGAGAGAGCTTGCCTCGAAGGTTAAGTATATCGTTATTGGAGGAGATATTGTTGATGGAGTTGGGATTTACCCTGAACAGAAGGAAGAACTTGTTATCAGGGATATTCATAAGCAGTATGCTAAATTCTATGAATATCTCAGTATGATTCCTGATTATATTGAAATTATTATAACGCCAGGCAACCACGATGCCACAAGGCAGGCTGAACCTCAGCCTGCTATAAGTGAAGATTTTGTCCAGGAGTACTATGAAGACCCAAGAATTCACATGACAGGTAACCCCTTAACTGCAGAGCTTCACGGCGTTAGAGTGGTGAGCTACCATGGGAGGAGTCTTGATGATATAATTTCAGCCATACCTGGCATGAGCTATACAAAGCCGGCCAAAGCCATGCTCAGCCTTCTGAAGAAGAGGCATCTATCTCCAATTTATGGAGGAAAAGTACCTCTGGCCCCAGAAAATACTGATTACCTCATACTTGAAGAGTTGCCTGAAATTCTTCACATGGGTCATGTTCATACCTTTGACCATCTCACCTACAGAAATACTCTGGTAATAAACTCTGGCACATTTCAGTCACAGACTTCCTTCCAGAAAAAGGTAAATCTTCAACCCACACCTGGAAAAATACCTGTTGTTGACCTTCAGACTCTCAAAATTGTGAAAATGGAGTTCATCTGATATGGAAGATTATTTTCGTTCACTGGAAGAAGGGGTGAAGAGAGCACATAGTATAGCTCTGAAAGCCAGAAGTAGAGGTTTTGACCCGGAGCTTGAGCCTGAGATACCCTTTGCAAAGGATATGGCAGAGCGTGTTGAAGGTCTGGTTGGGCCGAAAGGGGTTGCACCCAGAATAAGAGAGCTCGTGGAGGAGATGAGTAATGAGGAGGCAGCAATAAAGATAGCTGGAGAGATTGTTAAGGGAAAATTCGGAAGATTTGAAGGCATGGAAAAAACTGCCGAGCAGGCTCTCAGAACTTCTCTTGCCCTGATAACGGAAGGAATTGTGGCTGCACCGCTTGAGGGTATAGTAAAGGTGAGGATTAAAAAAAATAATGATGGTACAGACTACCTTGCCATATACTTTGCAGGGCCCATAAGGTCGGCAGGTGGCTCTGCTCAGGCTCTTGCTGTGCTTGTAGGCGATGCCATAAGAGTGGGTCTTGGTCTTAAATCTTATAAACCGACTGATGATGAGATAGAGAGGTTTGTTGAGGAGGTTGACCTTTACAATACCGAGGCTGCAAGGTTGCAGTATCATCCAGAACCGCAGGATATAAGAAAAGCTGTAAAAAACATACCTGTGGAGATAACAGGGGAGCCAACCGAAAAGGTTGAGGTGAGTGGTTACAGAAATCTTGAGAGGATTGAAACCAATTCTCTGAGAGGAGGGGCTGTGCTTGTTCTTGCTGAGGGTGTGCTCCAGAAGGTAGGCAAGATTCTGAAGTACGTGAATAAGCTGGGCTTTGAAAGCTGGGAATGGCTTGGCGAGTTTGCTGCCTCAAGAGTTACAGATGACAGTGAAGAGAAGGATGTTAAAATAGAGCCCAGCTTCAAGTATATTAAAGAACTTGTGGCAGGCAGACCTGTACTCTCCCATCCCTCGGAAAAGGGAGGCTTCAGACTTCGCTATGGCAGGAGCAGAAACTCTGGTTTCGCTGCCATGAGCATGCATCCTGCGACTATGGTTCTGACTGATGACTTTATAGCTATAGGCACTCAGCTGAAGACTGAGAGGCCTGGTAAGGGCACAGCTGTTACTCCCTGTGATACAATTGATGGGCCAATAGTCAGGCTTAAGGATGGAAGTGTTTTAAGGGTTGAGAGCTATTCTCAGGCTTTAGAAGTAAGAGAAGATGTGGACGAGATACTCTTCATGGGGGATATTCTGGTGAATTATGGGGATTTCCTTGAAAACAATCATATTTTAATTCCTGCGGGTTACTGTGAGGAGTGGTGGGTTCAGGAGCTTGAGAGAGAGAAAAAGAGTAAGTACACAGAATATCTGGACATTGAAAATATTCCTGATGAAGAAATTGCCATCAGAATTTCAGAAGAGCTTGGAATCCCTCTTCATCCGCGCTATACATACTTCTATCATGACTTAACCCTTGAAGACATGAAATTGCTCCACAACATGCTAAAAAAGGGTGAGGTCAGGGATGAAGAACTCTATGTTCCTCTGAGTCGGGAAAAGCGTCTTCTTGAGTTTCTTGGTGTGCCCCACAGGGTTGAAGCTCGCTATATTGTTCTTCAGGAATTTAAAGCCCTTCTTTATTGTTTTGGTCTGGTAAATGGAAACTTTGAGGAGGCATGTTCAAAGGTAGAGAGCACCATGGAACTTGTGAATTCCTTTGGAATTAAGGTAAGGGAGAAGGCACCGAGCTACATAGGTCTCAGGATGGGCAGACCTGAAAAGGCAAAAGAAAGAAAGATGTCTCCTGCTGTAAATGTTCTCTTTCCCATAGGCAGAAATGGAGGAAAAACAAGGGAGGTAGAGAAGGCAGTCAGGAAGGGTAAAATTAAGATTGAAGTTGTGTATAGATACTGTGAGAGCTGTTCAAAGGTAGGTATAACAACTCTCTGCCAGCGCTGTGGTGAGCCCACAGTTTTTAAAAGAAAATGCCAGAGTTGTGGATATACAGGGGATATAAGGGAGAGCACATGCCCGAAATGCAGCTCCAGATTGAACCTGTATTCTGAACGTGAAATTGACATTAAAACTCTATACGAAAGAGCAAAAGCAAGAGTGGGCAGCTCTGGTAGAGAGGTTGTCAAAGGTATAATAGGAATGACATCTCTCTATAAGATTCCAGAGCCTATTGAGAAAGGGCTTCTCAGAGCCAGGCATGGAGTATATGTTTTCAAGGATGGTACAATAAGATTTGACTCTACAGATATACCTTTGACACACTTCAGACCCAGAGAGGTAATGGTAAGTCTTGAGATACTGAAAATGCTTGGTTATGACAGGGATAATAAGGGTGAACCTCTTGTGGATGAGGAGCAGATTCTTGAGCTCAAGCCTCAGGATATTATACTTCCTCTTTCCGGTGCAGATTATCTTCTTAAAGTTACAAAGTTTATTGACGAACTGCTGGTTAAGTTCTATGGACTTGAGCCATACTACAGGGCTGAAAATAAAGAAGACCTTGTCGGGCATCTTGTGCTGGGGCTTGCACCTCATACTTCAGCAGCCATTCTCGGAAGGATTGCTGGTTTCTCAAAAGCCAATGCAGGCTATGCCCATCCCTATTTTCATGCAGCAAAGAGAAGGAACTGTTTTCATCCTGATGAAAAAATTTATGTGTATGGAAAAGGGTATATCAGTCTCAGACATCTGGTGAGCTATTGCAGTGGGAAATCAGAGGATAGTTTTGGAACCAGAATACTTATGCCTGAAGATAGAATCTTTGTTTCTTCTTATAATTTATCTGAAAAAAGAATTATTAAAGGTGAAGTAAAAGAGGTTTCTATTCATACCTCACCAGATTATCTGATATATCTTAAAACCCACAGTGGTAGAGAAATCAGAGTAACCCCTGACCACAAATTTCCTGTTTTCTTCAAGAATAAGATTGAGGAGAAATATGCAATGGATATGAAGGTTGGAGAATTACTTATTTCTCCTAAGGGAGTGGATAAAGGAAATGGTGAGGTCTGGTTTGATGAAATAGTTGAGAAGAGGACAGCTCCGTCAGATTCCTCTTATGTGATTTCTCTGAATGTGGAGCCCTCTCATATTGTACCTGTAAATAATATCTTTGCCTACAACTGTGATGGCGATGAGGATGGAGTTTTTCTTCTCATGGATGCTCTTCTTAACTTTTCAAGGAAGTTTCTGCCCTCAACAAGAGGGAGTACAATGGATGCTCCTCTTGTTCTTACAACCCATCTTGATCCAAGTGAGGTGGACCATGAAGCTCATAACATAGACATTGTTTCAGGGTACCCTCTTGAATTTTATGAGGCAACACTCAGGTATGCAAGGCCACAGGAATTTGAGGATATTATAGAGACAGTGTCCTCCCGCCTGGGAACTGACGAAGCTTACCATAATCTTGGCTTTACCCATGATACCAGTGATATAAATCTTGCTCCCCTTACATCTGCATACAAAACCCTTGGAGAGATGACTGAGAAACTTGAGAAACAGCTTGCTCTTGCAAAAAAGATTAGGGCAGTGGATGAACAGGATGTGGCAAGAAGGGTGATTGAGACACACTTTTTACCTGACCTTGCAGGCAATCTGAGAGCATTCTCGACACAGAGGGTGAGGTGTGTTAACTGCAATGCAAAATACAGGAGAATACCTCTGACAGGCAAGTGCAGGCGCTGTGGAGGCAAGCTTGTTCTCACTGTGTCGAGAGGAGGTGTGGAGAAGTATTTAAATATCACAGAAGACCTTATTCAGCGATATTCTCTGGAGAGCTATCTGAAACAGAGGGTGGAGATTCTCAGAATGAGTATAGCTTCCCTCTTTGACGATGAAAGTAATGAGCAGAAGAGTTTGAAGGATTTCCTCAAGACTGAGTGAAGGAATACTCTATATTTACTCCTGCTTTAAGTTTCATTTCTCCGGGCTCCACTGGAGTTACTCCTTTCATTGCTTCAGTCATTGGGGTGTAGATGGGAACAGGATTATATGAGTAACTTTCTGTTACTTTTATGGGCTTACCAAGTGTAACATTGAGGGCACCAGCTATAACTTCTGCCTTTGATGTTGCATCTTCCACAGCCTCTTTAAGAGCAACAGCCTTAAGTTCTTTTGATTTATTTTTGCTGAATTTGAAGGATACTCCCTGCATCCTGTTCGCACCGGCTTCAAGCCCTTTATCTATAACCATTCCTGCGAGACTCAGATTCTTAAGGGTTATCTTAAAGCTGGTTATGGCTTTGTAACCTACAATTTTCTGCTCCTTTTTGATATAAGTGTAAACTGGAGATATAGTTAAAGTGGAGGTTTTGATTTCTGTTCTATTAATTCCAATGCCCTTAAATACCGCCACAAGATTTCTGCTCAGTCTAGAATTTGATTCCGAGGCTTCCATTGAGGTATTCCCCCTGGTTTCAACGCCAAGGTTGAGCACAGCTCTGTCAGGCACTCCCGTAACTATGCCTTCACCTGAAACAGAAATTGTGGTGTTTGATTTTGAATAACCTGATGAGCCCTCACTGTTTGTCTGCAGGCAACCTGCTGAAATTAGAATAATAATGAGAAGAAGAATGATACCCTTAGTTCTCATAAGCTTAATTTAAAATTGACATTACTTATAATTTTCTACGTCTGATTCAGCTTTAACTCATCAATAACATAAAATGAGAAGAAATTTTTAAATAGGCAGCCTGTGAGAAGTAATATCTATGCGTAATCCAGTTCGCATCACCATAGCTCTTGATAAGGAAACAAGTAAGCTTCTTGAAGAGCTTAAAGCTGAGACAAAGTTATCTCAGAGTGAACTTCTCAGAAGAGCTCTCAGGCACTTTGCAGAGCAGAGGAAAGGCAGGGATATTGAGAAGAGCAGGGTCGAAACATACATAGATATGCTTGCTCATGGAGAGCATGTTATACTTGATGTTGACCACTGGCAGCTATTTCTCGGGCTCATTGGTGAAGATGCCGGGCAGGAGGAGTTCTGGGAAGCTCACTGTAGAGTTGCAAGTTCACATGCGGAACAGCTGAAGGAGAAGATAAGAACACCCTATGAATTAATAAAACGTCTTGAAGCCTGTAATTTCTTTAAACTCAGCCATACTGATGAGAAAGATTTAACTCTTATTTTCGGTTCTGAGACTGCAAGAAAGTTTATAAGAACTTTTCTTGAAGAGATTTTTAAGGATATGGGGTTCAATGTCGAGATAAAGGAAGATTTTACAAAGCTGAGAGTAAAAGTGCTGGATTAGTGTTCAGTATAACATCGCATGGCTGGAAGCATGTCCTGATGGCAATCTCCTACACCTATCTATTTTTGTAATTATATCTTTCTTTCAGGCATTTGAAGGCAACATCTTTCTCTATATCTCTTCTCAGGTCTCCTGCAGAGCCCTCACCCAGAACATCGAGCCCCCTGATAACAACTGCAGCTATTCCTTCGTTCCCTTCCCCCATTACAGCATTTGCCATTGAGGCAATATTGTCAGCCATAGCCACTCTTGTAATTTTCAGCTCTTTCCTGAAAAGGTCCTTTTTCCCTCTTCTATCCTGGAGGGCTGCAACGCCTGAGCAGCCTATTGCAACGCCAACGGAGCCAGCTCTGAAACTTCTTCCAAAAGAGTCAGCTATAACCACCCCTATTCTAATCTTAAACATATCTTCAAGAGCTTTTCTTATCTGCTCTGCACTTATGTCAGGATTCTCTGGCAGTAGTTTGGCTCTGTTTTCTCCCACGTTGCTCATGTCAACTCCTGCATTGGCGCACACAAAACCCTGATTTGTGTTCACAAGGAGAAAACCTTCTCCAAGATAGAGAATACTCTCGGTCTCTCTGAGAATAAGCTCCACAAGCCCTGGCTCCTTATGTGTAATTTCTGCTATTTTTAAAGCTTTTGAACCCGGTTTTATATTGCTCAGTGTGTAAACCCTGCCCTCAGCTTTTGCAACTATCTTCTCAGTAACTACCACGATATCTCCATTCTGCAGAACCAGCTTTGATTTTTCAAGAGAATCGACTATGAGCTTTATTATATTATCTCCTCTTCTTACAAGTGGGAAATTTGAAATAGGAAAAATCTCGACATTCATAACAGAACTTCTTTTATAGTTGCCCTCGTTAGAGCTTTTTAAAATTCAGAATGAAGGTCTCCTTTTTAACCTACGGTTGTACCATGAATCATGGCGATACAGAAATACTTAAAGGTCTGGTAGCGCAGAGACACAGAATATGTGAGATTGAGGAAAGCGATACGGTTATTATAAACTCCTGTGCTGTTGTGGGCTTTACTGAGAGGAAGATATTGAGGAAAATTGTGGAGTTCAGGGCTCAGGGCAAGAATGTGCTTGTTGCAGGGTGTCTGTCTGCATATGCTCCCGAAAAGGTTATTGAAGCTGGTGCCGATTCTATTCTCACTCCCCATGAAATTTTCCTTGTTAATCACAGACTTGATTCTTCTGAAATTATTGAAAGCAGGGAAAAGGCCAGGAATGAATATCCAAAGATAAGGTATGAGAATAGCTCTATAGCAATAATTCCAATTGCAGAGGGTGCCTTGGAAGATGCAGCTACTGTGCAACAAGGCTTGCCAGAGGAAGTCTCAGAAGTTTTCCTCAGAAGACCATAGTTTCCGAAGTTTCAGAAGCTATAGCTCAGGGTTATAGGGAGATACAGCTTACGGCTCAGGACACGGGAGCTTATGGTTATGATGGTAGGGATGATAGACTTCCTCAACTGCTGCATAAAATAGTTAATCTTGATGGTGATTTCAGAGTGAGGGTTGGTATGATGAACCCTGCTTTTGCACTGAAAATTCTTGATGAGCTTGTGGAGATTTATAAAAACAGAAAGATTTACAAATTTCTTCATCTGCCTGTGCAGAGTGGTGACAACACTGTTTTGAAACATATGAGGCGTGGCTATTCTGTTGAGGATTTCAGGGAGATTGTGAAAACTTTCAGAGATAACTTCCGGAGATTCAGTATATCTACAGATATTATAGCGGGGTATCCTGTGGAGGACAGTGCATCCTTTGGGGAGACTATGGGTCTGATTGAAGAGATTAAGCCAGAGATTATAAATATAACAAGATTCTCTCCCAGAGAGGGTACTGAAGCAGCAGAACTCGAGGGTCTTCATGATTATATCAAAAAAGAACGTTCAAGAAGGCTCAGTGAACTGATGAAAAAAATAGGTTATGAGAAGAATAAGCGATTTATCGGGAAAAGGCTGAAAGTCCTCATAACAAAGCCCGGAAAGAATAACACATTACTGGCAAGGAGTGGTTTCTATACTCAGGTGGTTGTCAGAGAGGGCAAAATTGGAGAATTCAGGGAAGTAACTGTGAAGACTGCAAAATCAACATATCTGGTTGCATAATTCAGCTATTTGGACAGCATCTCATTAAGCTCCTTTTCCTGAATATGACCCTCGACTTTAATATTTATCTTCCCAATACCCTCAAGAGTCTGAAGCTTTTCCTTTATCTGCATGGAGAGTTGCACGCCAAGTGGGCAGAATGGCGAGGAAGGTACAAAAGTGAGCGAGATATCATCTTCTCCAACCTTCAAATCTCTGATAAGCCCCATTTCATAAACACTTGTGCCTGTATGCGGGTCTATGACTTCTTTGAGGGCATTAATAATCTTCTCTTCATCAACCATTACAGCACCTTAAATCAAGGCAAAGATTAACCTCTATATCCATTTTCCATTATGTTAATATGAAAGAAAATTTCAGAAATTAAATTCCCGTGTCCCCAGTGTTCTTGCCCCAATTTTGATGGAAACATAGCTTATGAAAATGGTCATGAGGAATAATAAGCCCCAGGATATAATATAGAGAACAGGTATATTTTTTCCGAAATATCTGGCAATATAGGGAGATGCAAGAAGAATAACTGCAATTATGAGATAGCCACCTGGGAGAACCATCGAAGCAATTGAGCCCAGAAAATTTACCTTCTTTCTGGGATTTTCACTTTCAAAATTTGCAAAGGCTCCGCCAATACCTATGGATATGGAGGAGATTCCAAAGGTTAAAAACCATGAAACAGGTATTAGCAGGGCAAATTGTGACCATCCTAACTTTGAAAGAAAACCAATAATCGAAGCCATTATGAAAATGATAGTAAGTAAGGGAAGAAGGCCGGCTGAAAGCTTTCCCTTCAATATAGCCTCTGGTTTTACAGGTGAAGTGTGAAGTATCCAGTAGGCTTTGCCTTCGCTACCAACTGATGCTGTCAGCAGATTGTTGGAGAAAGTCATAGCAGCAAAACCCAGGATAAGCAGGTCTAAAAAAAACTGCATTTCACCTGTTTTGCCGCTGAAGCCAGGGTTCATTATAATGATTATCATCAGTGCCAGAGGGAAAAACATCCTGGACCAGAATTGAATGTCCCTGGGCATGGATTTAAGGTCTTTTATTGCTATGGCACGAACAGGCCTGGGCAGAAAGCTGTACAATCTTTTTAGGTAGGATGATTTTTTAGAGCTCTTAGATTTGAACGTGGAGACCCTGCTCTCAGTCCAGCCCTGAAAAAAGAGTTTTTCCATTGTACGAAGGGAGATTATTACCACAACAGAGGCAGTCCCGAATAATAGAAAGGCATAAAGAATGGAATTCCACGAGCCATATTTTAAGGAGGAAAACAGGCTACTTGCCCATGAACTTGGTAAAAACTCAGTTTTTAGAATATTCATGTTAGATTTAAAGTTCAAAGCTATTCTACCTGGCATTGAAACATTTATTAAAATATATAACATAGCGCCAGCAAATGCTCCCGCAAGTCCCAGAAACTCTTTTGCTCTTTTAGCCGAGATAAACCTCATTATAATCGTGATAAGCACCATAATTATTCCTGCAGGTATTACAATCACAGCGAAAAACACAGGAAAAAGAAGAACATAGGCAATAATGGGAAAATTAAACGAAATAAAATATGCAAGAACAGCCGGTATACCGAAAAGGAAAGGGATGAGAGAGTTCAGCGCCACATTCTGAACGAGCTTTGATTTGAATATGGCTCCAATGGAAACCGGTGCCTTCATGAGGAAGATAATATTTGACTGGAGAAACATGGTATAAAGAGCAATGGAGAAGCCTTGCAGTATCACAAATGTGAATACAATAAGAAAGAAGATGGAAAGAAAACTGGACTCTATGGACACGCCTTTTGTGGAAAGTTTCAGTCCCATGAAGAATAACCATGAAAATATGAAGGATATGGATGCAATAGAAAAAGAAGCTATCCCGATAAGGACTGCCTTTATTAATCCCCACTCTGTTTTAAGGTAGCTGTTCAGAAAAGATATTAGCTCATATTTAAGTATGGTCAGGGAGGCGCCCATATCAATCCTCCAGATATCTCATTACATCCTGGTATTCAGGCCCACCAGTGAGCTCAAGGAAGATATCTTCCAGTGAATTGCCCTGTTCTGACTTACGTAATGTTTCTATGGAGCCGCTGGCTATTAGAGTCCCATGATTTACTATTCCCACCTCATCACACATCTTCTCCGCAATTTCCAGAACATGGGTGGACATAAAAACTGTGCTTCCCCTCTTTACAAGTTCTTTCAGAATATCCTTTACCATTCTGGCACTTTTCGGGTCAAGACCCATGGTAGGTTCATCCAGAAACAGAACCTTCGGGTCATGAATAAGGGCTGCTGCAATCCCTATTTTTTGCCGCATGCCATGAGAATATCCCTGAATCAGGCTGTCAGCCTTTTCTGTCAGGGTAAACATCCTGAGAAGGTCGTTTATTTTTCTTTCCTTTCGGGCATCGTCCACACCATAAAGCTCTGCAATGAAATCCAGAAATTCTTTTCCTGTAAGCTTGTCATACAGAAGGGGTGTCTCAGGCAGATAGCCTGTTATCGCCTTTACATTGAGAGCATCCTTTCTTATATCGAAACCAGCAATCCTTGCACTTCCACTGCTGGGATTTAAAAGGCAGTTGAGCATCTTAATAGTGGTAGTTTTACCTGCACCATTGGGGCCTAAAAATCCATATATCTCCCCTCTTTTCACTCTGAGATTTAAATTTTTTACTGCAGTAAAATTACCAAATCTTTTTGTCAGGTCTGTGGTTTCAATCATCCATTTCAGGTTTTGTTCTTCAATATCCAGTTCCATCAAATCATCTAAAGATACAGGTTGTATAGAATATAAAATTAACTCAGGAAGCACTGTAATTGCTATTGAAATGGTGATTCTGCCCTAGCTATCTATAAAAATTTTATGCTGAAACCACAGGGATACGTTGACAAGGCTGATAAGCACAGGTACCTCTACCAGCGGTCCAATCACGGCTGCAAATGCTGCGCCAGAGTTTATTCCGAAAACAGCAACAGCAACAGCAATTGCAAGCTCAAAGTTATTGCTGGCTGCTGTGAAAGACAGAGCAGCTGTTTTAGAGTAGTCTGCCCCGACTTTTCTTCCCATATAGAAGCTGACGAAAAACATAATTACGAAGTATATCAGAAGAGGAATGGCTATTCGTACAACATCCATTGGAATCTGCACAATGAGCTTTCCCTTCAGACTGAACATTACCACTATTGTGAATAGCAGAGCAATGAGTGTAATCGGGCTGATTTTTGGAATAAATTTTCTCTGGTACCAGTCTATACCTTTACGTTTCAGAAGCAGAAAACGGGTGAGTATACCTGCAACAAAGGGAATGCCCAGATATATAAAAACACTCTCTGCAATCTGTGCCATGCTCACATCCACCAGACTACCTTTGAGTCCAAACAGGGGTGGTAGAACTGTAATAAACACCCAGGCATATACACTGTAGAAGAGAACCTGGAAGATGCTGTTAAAGGCAACCAGACCTGCGGCATATTCTGTATCACCTCTGGCAAGCTCATTCCACACTATCACCATGGCGATGCATCTTGCAAGTCCAATCATTATTAAACCAACCATGAATTGTGGATAGTTGTGCAGAAAGATTATGGCAAGCAAAAACATGAGTATTGGTCCTATAATCCAGTTCTGCACAAGCGATAAACCCAGGATCTTTTTGTCTCGGAATACAGCTCCCAGATTTTCATATCGCACCTTTGCTAGTGGCGGATACATCATCAGAATTAAACCCAGAGCGATGGGTATGTTTGTTGTGCCTACCTGAAAACTGGTTATGAACGACTCGATATTGGGTATGAAGTAACCGGCAGATACACCTGCTGCCATGGCAAGAAAAATCCATAATGTGAGGAAGCGGTCGAGAAATGAAAGTTTGTTTGTAACATTACTATTCATGGCAATACACATGAAGCTTTTGTCACATGAAAGTATTTAAATGTTTGCATCAATCTAATATTATGGATATGTGTTCTGTTGAAGATACGGAGCTGGAAGTCGCGGATGTGGAGGAGTTTTTGAAAATTTTCAGGCTGCTCTCAAACCCTATAAGGTTAAAGATTGCCCTTCTGATAAAAAATAAAGAGCGCTGCGTATGCGAACTCGAAAGAGCTTTAAAAATAGACCAGACGCTTGTTTCCCACCATCTGAGAAGCTTCAAAGAGATTGATGCCGTGAACGAGAGACGGGCAGGGAAGTGGAGATATTATAAGCTTAAAGATGAAAATTTGAAGAAGGTTCTCAGCATTATTTAAGTATAAATTAAATGCGGCCGCCGGGATTTGAACCCGGGCTACAAGCGTGGCAGGCTCGTGTACTAGCCAGGCTATACTACGGCCGCATATTCTTATCCTTTATTCTAACATCTTGAAAGTTTTCATAGAAAGCTCGATTAACAATCACAATAATATGAATATGCACGTGAGTAAAATAAAGTATAAGTAAGCAGATAAACAAATAGGTAAAAAAGTATAAAGGTATAATAAAGAGGGGGTGAACATAATTATGGGCATTGGAACAATGCAGAATAAAAGAAAAATGCCGGGGATGCTTTACATTCTTGTTTCTTTTATTCCATGGATTGTTTACTGGATACTGTGCGGCATGGGAAACAGGTCAGGCGTGGTTATTCCTTTTGCAATTTCTTTACTTCTTGTAATTCCTCAAATCCGCAAAAGGGTTTGTATCTGGCAGGTGCATCAACTTTCCCCGGCGGTGGAATTGAAGCTGTTGCAATTTCAGGAATAACTTGTGCCAATGATATATTTGATTGGAAGGTGAAGGTACTGTGAACTAACTTTTATTGATGCGTATAAAATCGGGCTCATGAGAAGTTTTCACCAAAGGCAACAAAGTTTTCGTGCCTATAAAAAGCTGGAGCAGTAGTTTATTTTACAACCAACCGAAAGATAGTTATATATTCGCATATACTAATATCCTAAATTGATTAAAAAAATCAAATTGTTGAGGTATGAGTATGATAAAAAATGTTTTAATTATTTATGAAGGAGCAATGTGCTGTTCAACAGGAGTTTGTGGTCCAGAGCCGGATAAAGAGCTGATAGAATTTAATGAGTCATTGAAGAAACTGCGAATGGAATTCAAGGACATAGAAATAATAAGGGCAAGCATATCCTTCAACATAAATATGTTTCTTGAAAACATGGAGATTTCTCAATTAGTTAAAGAAAATGGTCCAGACATACTTCCAATAATAACCCTCAATGGAAAGATAGCTTCCAAACAAAAATATCTGAATTACGATGAACTAAAAACAATTTTAAACGGTAGAGAAAAATGATTGAAGAGAGCATAATGCCCCCAAAAGGTGAAACAAAGTTCATATTTTTCTCTGGTAAGGGGGGAGTTGGTAAAAGTACAATGAGCTGTGCTACTGCTGTGTGGCTTGCGAAAAAAGGTTACAAAACATTGATTGTTACAACAGACCCTGCTCCTAATCTTTCAGACATGTTTGCTCAAGAAATTGGCCATAAAATCACCCAAATAAATGGAATTAAAAATTTGTCTGCAATTGAAATAAGTCCTGATGTCGCTTCTGAAGAATACAGAGAAAGAATTATTGCTCCAATGAAAGAGATTCTCGATGAAAGGAATCTACAAGTGATTAAAGAGCAATTAAATAGTCCTTGTATTGAAGAGGTTGCAGCATTTGATAAATTCATAGGATTTATGGATGACCCGCAATATGATGTTGTTATATTTGATACAGCTCCAACAGGCCATACTATCAGGCTTTTGGAACTTCCAGCCGGTTGGAGTGCAGAGTTAGAAAAAGGCGGTTCTACGTGCATTGGTCCCAGCGCTTCTTTGCAGAGTGCAAAATCAAAATATGAAAAGGCAATTTTATACCTACAAAACAATGATAAGACATCTTTCGTCTTTGTCATGAGGCCTGAAAACTTATCTATTTTAGAAACTAATAGAAGTTCAAAAGAACTTGTCAAATTGGGAATAAAAACAAATATTCTGATAGTAAATGGAATATTGCCAGAAGAAGTATGTACTGACGAATTTTTCAAAAAGAAAAGAGAAGAACAACAAAAAGCAATAAAAAGAATTAATAATGAATTCAAGGGCATTCAAATGATGTTTTTCTCTCTTTTAGAATCTGAAGTTTCTGGATTAAACCTATTGAAACAAATAGGAGATTCCTTATATGAGAATAAAAAGCAAACTATTGAAATTGGTTTATCTGAAGAACAAACAATAACAAAATCCTATTTTAAAGACAATCTAAAAGCTAAAAATGTTTATAACATGCTTACACCTCTAAATGGAATAAGATATGTTTTCTTTATAGGCAAGGGTGGTGTCGGCAAAAGCACAATTGCCTGCACGGCATCTGTGTTTTTGGCAGAGAAAGGGTTTAAAACATTAATAGTCACAACAGACCCTGCATCTCATTTGCACGACATTTTCGGAGATAATATAGGGCATGAACCCACCAAAATTGAAGGTTTGGATAATCTGTTTGCTGCAAGAATAGACCAAAGGAAAGCATTGGAAGAGTATAAAAAAAGAATATTGGAAGTGGTTAAAGACAAAGGTGAAAAAACAAAGAAATCAGTAGAGGAAGATTTAAACTCCCCGTGCTCTGAAGAAATGGCAGCATTTGAGAAGTTCATGAGCTACTTTGAATTAGATGGCTATGATGTAATAATTTTTGACACAGCACCGACAGGGCACACGCTTAGATTGCTGGAGCTTCCTTCAGACTGGAAGGGATTCATTGATTTAGGAACATTAACAAAGAAAACGTCTGACGAAACCAAAAACAAGTATGCCAATGTTATAGAAGCTATGCGAAACAAGGAAAAAAGTACTTTTGTTTTTGTGGTATATCCCGAATATACTCCAATAATCGAAGCATGGCGGGCATCAGAAGACTTGAAAAAACAGGTTGGCATAGAAACCAGTTTAGTTGCAGTTAATTACTTGCTACCGAATAATTACGGAAAAAACAAATTTTTCAATAGTAGAAGAAAACAGCAAGAAAAATATCTGGCAGAAATAGAAAATAGGTTCAAAACACCATTATTTATGGTTCCTTTACTTGACAACGAACCAAAAGGTTTGGATAACCTCAGGAAATTAGGCTCAAGAATCTTTAGTGATTAAAAATGGATAGGAGATTGAAAGAATAAGAAGGAAAAATGAAAGGTCATGTTAAGAAAGTGAATGGCCCCAAAACAATTATTGAATGTGAAGAATACAAGAATTTTATCAGATATGTGTTGTTTGTCTTTGGAAAATATTTGAAATTCATAGAAATAATGTAATCCTGCTTAATTATGGTTATACGCAATATAACTATTGTCCTTTTACGTTTTAAATGTCTGTTTTGCGTAGATAATCGAAATCATCTTATGAAAACAATTTTAGTTTTTTAGTTAGGTCAAATGAGGGTGTAGTCGATATTTAAAAAAGGGCAATTGTGAATAATTAGATGGTTTACAATCAAAAAATGTGTTTTTTGGGCTTGTTAAACAGACATTTATAATCATCAGTTTCATTGACTGATTCAGATATCATTACAATGGATATAAAGGAACATATATGTATATAAAGCGCTAGCAAGGCGCTAAACTGGACCGCTATTTGCCGGCACTTTACAGTGGCTGGTGAGCTTGGTCGTTAAAATCATAAAAGGGAAAATATGTCAGACGGAAAAATTGAAAAATTGGCTGTATTAATAGATGCAGACAATGCCCAACCTTCTATTGTTGACGGGCTACTATCGGAAATCGCAAAGTATGGGACAGCTAATGTAAAAAGGATTTATGGTGACTGGACGCTGTCAGGCCTTAAAGGATGGAAGGAAGTTCTTTTACAGTATTCAATACAGCCCATACAGCAATTTGGATATACTTCAGGGAAAAATGCAACCGACAGTGCATTGATAATTGACGCAATGGATTTACTTTATACTGGCAAATTTGAGGGTTTTTGCATTGTATCCAGCGATAGTGATTTCACTAAGTTAGCGTCAAGGATAAGGGAAGCCGGTCTTTTTGTATATGGATTCGGGGAGAGAAAAACCCCTAAAGCATTCGTTTCTGCGTGTGATAAGTTTATTTTTACTGAAGTGCTGCGCTCCGAAGATGATTATAGTGAGGAAATAAGACGCAAGACAACCAGTGAACTTAATAAAGACATGAAACTCGTTAATTTATTAAGAAACGCTGTTGAGGCATCTTCAGACGATTCTGGTTGGGCTTATCTTGCATCCGTGGGTAGTAACATTGCCAAGCAGGCACCAGAGTTTGACCCACGAAACTATGGTTACAAAAAGTTGGGGGAACTTGCATCAGCAACAAAGTTATTCCAAATCGAAGAAAGAGCTGTTGGCGATGGACAATCAAAGGTAATTTATTTAAAAGATAAAAGAAAGAAATAAAGAGAAAAACTTCTAACAATTCAAATTCAGCTGACGTCAAAAAGCGCCGTTCTTTGTTACTTTGCTTGCAGAGACACAGGAGTTATACGCGGTAGAAACCAAAGTGCTGGACAACGTATTTAAACGCATCGTTCAGCTGGGGGAACACAGAAATCACATTATCCACTCAGCATGGTTTATTGATTTCAAGAATCCCGAAGACATCAGAAATGGGCTTCTTACACGTTATAACCTACATTTCGCACCCTTCTTGAACAAACTTCTATATTTTTTCACCTTCCCTTTTTGTTATTTGATTTCCATTACCGTCAAATCATCATCGGTCAACTTTACCTTTCTGACGAATATCTCAGTGTCATATTCCCTCAGAAATGAGAGTATCCTTTCTTCATCCTTCTTTCTAACCACAATAACTCCCCGGATCAACCTATGTGCCGGTATCTCGTCAAGAATGCCCTTTCTTCGATAATGATATCGGCCTTTGTGGCTGCTTGTTTTCTGTCCATATAATTTCTTGACCAGCTTGCTGGCTTCGTTTGGGTCTTGGGGTGGTCTCAATCTGAATGCGATAAGCGTTCCGAACATATTATGTCCTAATAACGGTCATAAGGTTTAAATATTCCGGCTGCATTATTCAACTATGTTTGAAAAATATGGCAACATCCATGCCCTCAGGGCGGATTATTACCCTATATTGGGCCAACTTATGGAAGAGATTGGTCTGGCAGGGACTATTAACAGCATCGTCCAGCCCTACGACACACAGGTAAACGTCGATGCAGGGACTTATGTGGGGCTTTTCATACATCACATATTGGGTGATGTCAACATCAAGATGTACAAAATGGACGAGTTCTTCAAAGACAAGGCCCTCCCCCTCCTTATTCCCTGGAAACCTGATCTTAGCGTTGTAGATATCAACGATGACCGTGCTGGAAGGGTGCTGGACGCTTTATGGGAGGCAAACCCTCAACAAGTGTTCGGGGCGGTCGTCAATTCCGCGATAGCGGTCCATGGGCTTTCAACCGATGCCGTCCATGTAGACACCACCTCGAAGTCGTTCCATGGTGCCTACAAGGATGATTTTGAGGACGAAACAGTTCCGCAGGTCAACCTTGGTTACTCCAAGGACCATCGGCCAGACCTGAAACAATTGATCTTCGGGGTGGGCACGACCGCAGACGGGGTTCCAATCATTGGTGAAGTGGCCAATGGTAACGAGTCGGACATGACCCTCAACGGACGCTGGGTCAAGAACCTCAGGAACATAATGCAAAAAGAGGAAGATGATGAATTCCTACTTTACATCGCCGACAGTTCAGCGGTGACAACAAACAACCTCAGAATACGCAAGGAGGCAAATATAGATATCATTTCGCGATTGCCAGGAAGATTCGGAATCGAAGATGAGCTGAAGAAGAAGGCGTTCAACACCGACGAATGGACTCCTGTCGGCAAGCTCTCGCAGGAGAAAGATGCCGCATCCTACAAGGTCTGGGATACCAGCGGCGAGATAGACGGCCAAACGTATCGGTTCGTGGTTGTCCACTCCGACCACAAGGACAAGCGAAAAACAAAGGCCGTAGAGCGGTCTGTCAAAAAAGAATTCGATATGAACAGCAAACGCATCCAGAAACTGTTGAAAAGGCGATTTGCCTGCATGGAAGACGCATATATTGAAATCAACAGACATAATTCCGATTTTCAGATGGGCTACCACGATATTGAATGGAATATAGAAGAGAGAACGGAGGCTCTCAAGCGGACAAAACGAGGAAGGCCGAAGAAGGGCGATGTACGTCAATTCCAGACAGGGTATTATCTGAGCGGTAGGTTGTTAGTGAGAGAGGACGCAGTCAATAACGCTTTAGAGCGGTGCGGGATGTTCGTGCTGATAACAACTTTGATGGATGCGAAAAAGTACCCTGCAAGATTGGTTCTGGAGAAATACAAAGGTCAGGGAAATGTCGAGCGGATATTCAAATTCATAAAGAACCCTGCATGGATAGGTGCTTTCTGTCTAAAGAAACAGGAACGTCTTGCGTCCCTTGGATATGTCTTGATGATGGCCGCTGTAATCTACACTCTGTGGGAAAGGCGGGTAAGGATGGCATTGGCAGTAAAGGATGAAAAACCTATCAGAGGGCTCAACCGGCAAAAAACCAAGAAACCAACCTCTTATGCTCTTCAAACCGTCCTTTCTGGTATCCTTGTCCTATATATGATTCACAAAGGGCAGATGACAATCTGGCTGTCAAAACCACTAACAAACAACCAACGGCGGGTGGTAGAAATGTCTGGCTTTACTGCAGATATCTATTGCGGCCAGTGGAAGATGACAGATAAATCGCAGAGTTCGGTATTATAGGGGTGGGAAATATGGGTTCCAACATTTCAATTGTTACAAAAAGGATATATATGTACAATATGGAGGTATTTTTATGGGGGAAAAAGTAAAGGAAGGAATAGGAAGGGAAGGGGGATATATGCTGCTGATTTACGGGCAGGAGCTCGATAAATCAATATCAGGGGATAAACACAGCAAAAACAAAAGAGAAATAAAAGCAGATTCGTGGCAGTCCTGAAAGGAGGGGAAAGTATGCATGAGATTGTTATACTATTTAATAGAGTTGCAGAATGGTATTTTCCAGCTTACACTGCTGGTGTACGAGAGGGGGTTCTGGTATGAAAGTGCTTCTAATTAACCCACCTTTTCTCAAGGGCTTCAAAGAATTCAACCTTAACCTGCCACCGATAGGTCTTGGTTACATAGCCGCTGTGCTGGAGAAAAGGGGTCACAATGTCAAAATCCTTGACCTATCTGTGGAAAAATGGAATGATAATGGGCTTTCCAGCTATGATGCGGTGGGAATAACAAGCCTCACACCCACATATCCGGAAGCCCTGAAGGTCGCCAAAAGAATCAGAGATAACGAACCGGACATACCTCTGATTATAGGCGGACCCCATGCATCTTTTGTAGATGATAATGCCTTTGATGTTTTTGACTTTGCAGTCAGAGGAGAGGGTGAATATACTTTCTCTGAGCTTATAGATACACTGGAAAAAGGTCAGGATTTCAGAGGAATAAAGGGGCTTACTTACAGTGCCAATGGAGAGGTTAAACGCAATCAAGACAGACCCTTCATCAAAGACCTTGATACCCTGCCATTCCCTGCAAGGCACCTTTTCAATCTTAAAGCAAAGGGATATATGAAGATGGATGGTGAAGTTGTGGCCTCAGCTGTCTCCAGCAGGGGTTGCCCCTTCGGCTGCAGCTTCTGCTCAGCTTCCAGATTGAATGGACTGCAGTGGAGGGCAAGAAGTCCCGGTAATGTGGCGGAAGAAATAGAGGAAATCAGGTTCAGGTATGGATACAAGGCACTCTCCTTTGTGGATGACAATTTTTCCCTTGACCCGAAACGCGTTGAGGGGATATGCAACGAGATAAAAGAGCGGGGTGTGGATATAAAATGGGGCTGCATGTCCAGAGTTGATACAATTATAAAAAACCCCTGGATGGTAGAGGATATGGCAGAGGCAGGCTGCACAGCAGTTTACATGGGCATTGAAAGCGTCAATGAGGAGGTGCTGGAAAGCTATAACAAGAAAACAAATGTGGAGATGATAAAGAAGGCCTTTAAAATCCTGAAGGACAGCGAAATGGGCATTATAGGAAGCTTCATCATTGGAGAGTTTAAAGAAACCAGAAATATGATAGAGAATACAATAAAATTTGCGAAAACTCTGAACCCTGATGTTGCCCAGTTCTCCATTCTTACGCCTTTACCGGGAACAGAACTCTGGGAGAAGGTGCATAACAGAATAATAAGGAAAAACCTGGAATTTCTGGACGGCACACACGGAGTGATGAATACAGAGTATTTAAAACCGGAGGAACTCGAAGACCTACTTGTAAAGGCATACACCCAGTTTTACCTGAGACCAGGAAGGATATTAAATGAATTCAAGTATATCATTAAAACACATGATATAAGTGAACTCGGACAGATATGGAGATTTGTGAGGGCCAGAAAATTCCTTTTCTGAAAATTACATACCCCTACTCTGATTATTGAAAGTTATTTATAATAGACAGTGAATAGATAATTGTGGTATCTATGGAGACACTCAAAATTGCTATGTTTTCCTGGGAGTCCCTCTACTCCATCAGAGTCGGTGGGATGGCACCCGCAGTAACATATCTGTCCGAAGCCCTGGCAGATAAAGGACACGAGGTACATCTGTTTACAAGGATAGGAGACAACCAGCCAGTCAGAGAAGAAATTGAAGGTGTTGTATATCAAAGATGCGCCTTTGACCCTGCCGGCAATATTCTGGAATTCTGCGATAAGATGGCAGATTCCATGGTAAAGAGGTTCTACGAAGTTGAGAAGGAAGGAAAATTTGATGTGCTGCATGGCCATGACTGGCATGTGATAAATGCCCTGAACCACCTGAAACTTCAAAAGGGATATCAATTTATTCTAACCTACCACTCTACTGAATGGGGAAGGAACGGGAATGCCTTCGGGGAATGGTATGAATTCAGGGAAATTTCCGGCAGGGAATGGTACGGTGGCTACGTCGCTGATAGAATAACCACTGTTTCCAATACAATGAAGAATGAACTGGGCGGGTTATACAATATTCCTGACTGGAAAGTGGATGTTATTCCCAACGGAATAAAATCAGAGAAGTTTAAAAGGGAGGTTGACCCCGGCAGGGTTAAGCAAAAGTATGGAATTCATCCCCTTGCACCCCTAATCTTTTTTATAGGACGGCTGGTAACCCAGAAGGGGCCAGACCTTCTGGTGAATGCCATACCACATGTGCTCAGACACCGCTGGGACGCAAGATTTGTTATTGCAGGCGGCGGCGGCATGAGAGGTCATCTTGAATACCTTGCCAGAAAAAATGGTGTCTCCCATGCAGTTCAGTTTTTAGGATATATTCCAGATGAGGAATATCTTGAGCTTCTAAATGCCAGTGATATTGTATGCATTCCCAGCAGAAATGAGCCTTTTGGCCTTGTGCTTCTTGAAGCCTGGTCTGCCGGGAAGGCTGTGGTAGCCACAGATGTAGGTGGGCTGGGAGAAAATATCAACAACTTTGTAAATGGCATCAAGGTATTCCCAACCCCCGAGTCGATTGCCTGGGGAATAAATTATATAATAAATGACCCACTGGGCGTAAAAAGCCTGGGTGAACAGGGGCAGGAGGCAGCCAGAAAATTCTTCAACTGGAACACTATAGCATCCAGATACATCAAATTTTATAAGCAATAAAAAGGAAGATAACTCAAGAAATAGGAGGTGACATTTTGGCTTTTAGAAAGAAAAGGGGCAGGTCGAAAGGTATTGGAAAGAGGATAACCTTACCTAAAATAGCAAGGAAGCTTTTTGAAGCTGATGGGAAAAATCCCTACTATAAGGATGAGCAGGTGATAAAAAACTTCAGAGAGCTCAGAGATAATATCAATAACTTCACAACACAGGAGGCGGAGTGGATTGCCAGCTGGGTTTTATATCTGGGTGATAAGACAACTGCCAGAAAGATAATGAAATCTAAGGAAGATTTCAAAACCATTATAATCAAGCGGTACAATCAGCTGGAGAGGCACTATAAGCCCTGAAGCATTTCAGGCGGAAAGGCAGTCCAAAAATTCCAAAAAGCTAGCTATAGTCTGCAATTCAGACATATAAGCATTGCTCTATACTTTTTTTATCATTTTCTCCTTAAATTGTAATGTTCTCCCTTAATCTTATTTTTCACTCTACACAGCAACTCATCTTAGTTATATCTCTTCTTAATGATTGAGCAGCGATTTTTATTGCTTCAGATAGTGTAGGAAAAATATGTAATGTATTTATTACATCATCAATTTTCATTCTGTTTTTGACAATCATGACTCCTTCATGTACTAAGTCAGCTGCTTCGGGTGCTAAAATGTGGATACCTGTGATTTCATCAGTTTCGGCATTAACAACCATTTTTACAGCACCTTTTGTATTCTTAATTGCCAGGGCTTTCGGGACTAATTCCATAGAAACTGTATTGCATTTACATTTTATTCCTTTTTCAATTGCCTGTTCATCTGTTAATCCAACTCCCGCAAGCTGAGGACCAGTAAAAATAGCATGAGGAACAACCATATAATCTATTTTTATTTTATTTTTTGAAAGTGCATTATTTGCTGCAATCATTCCTTCTTTAGCTGCAACTGTTTCAAGCATTGGTTTTCCTATAACGTCTCCTGCGGCCCACACATTATTTACCGCTTTCATTTCGTCATTAACAATAATTTCTCCTCTCTTCCCAAAATTAACCCCGAGTTTTTGCAATCCTAAACTAGATGTGTTTGGCTTTCTTCCTGTTGCAATAAACAAACTTTTGTTCCAAATCTTGAGAACATCTGGGCAAATTCTATCCCCAATGCTCCGCCACCAAGAATTTGCATTGACTTGGGCAATTCATTTAATTGTAATACTTCAATGTTAGTCAGGTAATCAACTTTATCAATTCCTTCAATTTGAGGTATAAAAGTAGAAGAACCTGTTGCAATTATGAATTTATCTGCTCTGTAAATTTCACCATTTACCTCTACTTCATCCTCTGAGATAAATTTTGCATTATTTCCAACAAACTCTATATGAGATAAGCTCTCCTATATACGACAAATGTTTTGTTGGCAAACAACCCGCATTTACACATGTCCCTCCAATCCCAACATTATTATTGTTTATCATCAATGTTTTTGCTTTAAGTTCATCTGCCTTCATTGCCGCAGCAAATCCTGCTGCCCCTCCACCCAGAATAATTAAATCAAATCTTTCTATTCAATTTTTCATCATATTCACCATAGAATTGCATTTTATACTTTAATAAATTTACTGTATGTGAAGAAAGCATTCTGGCGGCAATCCCGTAACATATATTCCGGGAATAGAGAACCGACCTCCCAACTTATTTCTTTAATCTCTAAATATTCCATTCAACCCCTTTCCTGTAATGCCCGTTTTCTCTCCGGTCTTCTCCGAAAAAGTTAAAAAGCCTCACAGAATAACTCATGTAACGCCTGCAATAATACAGGAAAGGTAAAAGATGAATAGTTCTAGCCTTCATTTAAAAGCTTTAAAGGAGATATTATGATATCTTTGAGTCCTTCACTGGCATATTACTATTATTTTCACAGCGAAGACCAGGAAGATATTCTTGCATTTATAAAAGGTCTGAAGGAGTCCTACTACCTTAAAAATAATGAAAAAATCTCTGCTGAATCAAAAAACTATTCAAGTTTTAGACTGATTGCCTCGGCAGGAAAAGAAAATATGATTTTAAATACTCTTATATGGAAGGATATTACCCTTCTGGAATTGATAGTATCCCTCCCGGAGGAGGGGTGGGGAGGATTTATTAAAAATCATATAAGAATTAAAGAAACCTTCCAGGACAAATTAAAAAACCTCCTGGGGGAAGGGATTCTCCTAGTTACCAGTCCTGATGGAGAGATTCCAAAAAAGGTTTTAGAAAGGTTCGATACAATAACAGAATATATAATAACCGAACTTGAGGTTGGAAGGTTATATTTATTAAAACCATGGGGGAAAGAATACAATATTTATGGATTTATTCCTGAAAGGGATTATGAAGAGTTTATTTTGGGGACCCTTCCATATATAAATCTTTATGTGCATCGTCTGGAGAGAAGCATGGATTTTTACATACGAAAAGGGGAATATATGAAAGAAAAACGCCATGAAATTGAAATAAAAGTGGGGGAGATTCTTGGTAGAACAATAACCCTTTTTAAGAACCCGGAAAAACGCCAGATGACACTGGAAAAGGAAATTGATGAGCTATCCAATGTATACAGTTCTCTTGCCCTTAATGTCTCTTATCTTAAAAGCGCCCTTGCTTCCATGGATAGTGACATTCAAAAGCTGGAGTCGAAAATCAAATCCCTCCTCCCTCCTGTGGGACAGAACGGCCTTGAAAGTGAACTTAAAAGATACAAGGACATCAGAACTATGCTTAAGGAGGAAGAAGAGTTTTCCCTCCTTACCCTCGAAGAGGTAAAAGAAGCCATTGACGTTGTCAGGACGAGGGTAGAGTTATTAAACAGCAGAGAGGCACTTGACATCCAGAAACAGGGTTTCAACCTTCAGGTGTCAGCAGGTGTTATTGAAGTCATAATTGTTTATTATTACACATTGAATGTATGGAGAATACTCTCTCCTGGAGAGGTATTTCAAAATATCCCCTATTACTACAGGTTTTATCTTGTGCTTTTATTCTCCCTCTTTGTACTTGCCTTTACACACTATTCGGCTCATGCCATGGCAGAAAAGAAGCTATATAATAGGGGCATGATTGTTTCAGTGGTAGCAGGGCTGCTGATAATCAGTACAATATATCTGATTACATTTGCCCATTAGCCCGTGTTTTCATCTCCAGGTTTTATCAAATTTAGGGCAATAAAACCCACCTTTTTTAAGGGTGGGATGAATTGCCCCATTACAATTTTAAAACTGTATTCCTTTTCCATATTTTACCAACTCCACCTTCTTAACATTGGTGTTAATAATTTCACCTGCTTTGGTTACCAATCTGACCCATTTACCATAACTGGATACTCCTTTGACTTTACATAGTATTTTCTTATATTTCACTAAGTCATTGGGCTGTAATTCATATCTCTGTCGTCTGATAGAGGGTTTGAAACCCACCCTATTGGTTTGAATACTTCTGTTATTCCTTCTGGTTTGTGTTGCCATATACAGTTTACTTCTGCT